>CAWZZK010000054.1:0-46109 GCA_963966455.1 Kaistia sp.
GATGAGATCGCGCGGCGGCTCGGGGGCCGAGGCCATGGTGACGAGGCGGTCGAACGGCGCGCGTTCCGACCAGCCATGCATGCCGTCGCCATGCACCGCGGTGATGCTGTCGCTGCGGATCGCGGCGAAGCGCGCCCGCGCCGCTTCGGAGAGCGTGCGGAAGCGCTCCATCGTGTAGACATGCCGGCCCATCATCGAGAGGACGGCGGCGAGATAGCCGGAGCCCGTGCCGACATCGAGGATGCGCTCGCGGCCGGTCAGAGCCAGCGCCTGCAGCATGACGGCGATCAGGATCGGCGGGGTATTGGTCTGCCCGCAGGCGATCGGCTGCGGCCGCTCGGCGAAGAGCGGTCCATGCCGTCCCTCGCCGTCGAGGAACAGCGCGCGCGGCACGGATTCCATGGCGGCAAGGATCTGCCGGTCCATGATGCCCATCTGCCGCAATGTCAGCAGGAATTCCGCGATCGGCACGAAGGGGGTCATGTCGACCTCCGGCCGCGGATCGAACCTCACTGCTCCGAGTGCCATACGCTACACGCTCTCGTTCTCGCAGTGACGAGTGATGCAACGCGGGTGGTAAACTGGGCCTTATTGGCCGGGCGGTTTTATGATCGAGCGGTCAGGCGAAGAGCGCGCCGAGCTTCTCGAGCTCGTCATGCGCGGTCAGGTCGAGCCTGAGCGGCGTCACCGAGATCGCCGAATGCGTGATGGCGTGGACGTCCGTCCCTTCGCGATGCGTCTCGGCGCCGCGCTGGTATTTCAGCCAGAAATAGGGCTGGCCGCGGCCGTCCTCGCGCTCCTCGATGGTGAGGCCATGGCCGACCGTGCCCTGTACCGTGACGCGCACGCCCTCGACCGCGTCCGGGAGGCAGGCGGGGAAGTTCACGTTGTAGAGCACGCCGCGCGGCGGCTTTTCGCGAACGAGCCGGTCGAGCACGGCCGGCGCATGGCGCTCCGCCGTCTCGAAGGGGATCGTCCGCTTGCCATCGACCGAGATCGAGGCCTGGCTGAGCGCGATCGAGGGAATGCCGAGCAGAGTCCCCTCGATCGCGCCGGCGACGGTCCCCGAATAGGTCACGTCGTCGGCCGCGTTCTGGCCGGCATTGACGCCGGAAAGGACGAGATCCGGCAGCCCGCCGAGGATGCGCCGCACCGCCATGATGACGCAATCGGTCGGCGTGCCGCGCAGCGCATAGCTCCGCTCGCCGACTTCGCGCAGCCTGAGCGGCTCGGAGAGCGTCAGCGAATGGGCGAGGCCCGACTGGTCCGTCTCCGGCGCAACGGTCCAGACATCGTCGGAGAGCTGATGCGCGATCCGCTGCAGCACGGCGAGGCCCGGCGCGTGGATGCCGTCGTCATTGGTGATGAGGATGCGCATCGTGAACCTCTCTCAGGCGTCGAGCTTTTCGAGACCGCCCATATAGGGGCGCAGCGCCGACGGGATCGTGACGCTGCCGTCCTCGTTCTGGAACGTCTCCATCACGGCGATCAGGCAGCGGCCGACCGCGGTGCCGGAACCGTTCAGCGTGTGCACGAAGCGCGTGCCCTTGGCGTCGCCGGCGGGACGGAAGCGCGCATTCATCCGCCGCGCCTGGAAATCGCCGCAGACCGAGACGGACGAGATCTCGCGATAGGCCTTCTGGCCCGGCAGCCAGACCTCGATGTCATAGGTCTTCTGCGCGCCGAAGCCCATGTCGCCGGTGCAGAGCGTCACGACGCGGTAATGCAGATCGAGCTTCTGCAGCACGGCCTCGGCGCAGCCGAGCATGCGCTCATGCTCCCCGAGCGAGGTCTCCGGCGTCGTGATCGAGACGAGCTCGACCTTGTCGAACTGGTGCTGGCGCAGCATGCCGCGCGTATCGCGCCCGGCCGAACCGGCCTCGGAGCGGAAGCAGGGCGTCAGCGCCGTGAAGCGCAGCGGCAGCTCCTTCTCCTCGAGGATCGCCTCGCGAACCATATTGGTCAGCGGCACCTCGGCGGTGGGGATGAGGTAGAGGTCCTTGAGTGGGTCAGCGCCACTGTATTCTGCAGCCATTCTCGCTGCGACCCACACATCACGCACTCTCTGGTCGGAATAGTCTGAAACTAGGTCCCATCCGACAAAACTAGCGATGTGGGCTTTCATCTGTTCGATGGTCAGGACCGGATTGTCTATGAAATCAGAACCGTCATAAGGCCTCGCAGTCTTGAAAAGGTCCTCAGCGAACTTCGGCAGCTGCGCGGTGCCATACAGTGCGTCGTCCCGGACGAGCAGCGGCGGCTGCACTTCGGTGTAGCCATGCTCGGTCGTGTGCAGATCGAGCATGAACTGGCCGAGCGCGCGCTCGAGCCGGGCGAGACCGGCCTTGAGGATCACGAAGCGGCTGCCGGAGAGCTTGGCGGCCGTCTCGAAATCCATCAGCTTTTCGGCGACGCCGATCACGAAATGCTCCTTCGGCTCAAAGCCGTAGAGCCGCTTCTGGCCGGACATCGATTTCTCGACATTGTCCTTCTCGTCGCGGCCGTTCGGCACGTCGTCGAGCGGGACATTGGGGAGCACGGCGAGCGCGTCGGCGAGTTCCTTGTCGAGCCGGCGCTCCTCCTCCTCGGCATGGGCGAGGAAATCCTTGATCTCCGCGACCTCGGCCATCAGCGCGGCGGCGGTCGCCTCGTCCTTGGCGGCCTTGGCCTTGCCGATCTCCTTCGATGCCGAATTGCGCCGTTCCTGCGCCGACTGCACCTTCTGGATATGCGCGCGGCGCGCCTCGTCGATGCCGAGGATGGTCTCGGCGGCCGGCGGGGCACCGCGGCGCGTCAGCGCGCGGTCGAGGGCTGCGGGATTGTCGCGGATCCACTTGATGTCGAGCATGGGAACGGTCTCGGCTGCTGCCGGCGGCGCCACGCCGCGGCGCCACACCGATAGAGCCGATGCGCCGAGGGATCAACCCGGCGTTCCTGCCGTGTCGCTCGGGAACACCCTTCCTCACACCTCGCCCATGGGGAGAGGTCGGACCGGAGGTCCGGGTGAGGGGCGTGACCTCTCCGGAAACGCCGTAACCCCTCACCCGCCGCGCTTCGCGCGTCGACCTCTCCCCATGGGAGAGGTGAAGGAAGGGCGCGTTTTCGGTTCGTCCTGAGGCGGCCGACGACGGTACCCCCCTCTCCAGCTCTCCCCCACAAGGGGGGAGAGGGCTATGGCGCGGCCGGCATCGGGGGTGGTGTTGGCTGGATGCGTTCCAGGAACCAAGCGGCTTAAGCCGCCGAACCCCTCTCCCCGCATCGGTAGAGGTGAGCGAGCGCTCCCTCTCCCGCGAAGCGGGGGAGGGTTGGGGAGGGGGCTCTTCGGCTTCAGAGCGGGAAGCTCGGGACGGCAATCGCCGTCTCCACCTCTCCCATGGGGCGAGGTCGGACCGGAGGTCCGGGTGAGGGGCGTGGCCTCACCGGAAACGCCGTAACCCCTCACCCGCCGCGCTTTGCGCGTCGACCTCTCCCCATGGGAGAGGTGAAGCGCAACTGCGATCGCTCAGCGCAACAGCCGGCCTATGCCGGTTCCAGCTTCTTGGTGCGGCGGGCGCGCGAGGCGGCGGGTTTGGCCTCGGTGGCGGTCTCTGCCTTCGGGGCGCGCTTGGCCTTGGCGGCGGGCTTCTCGGCCTTGGTGCCGGGGGTGGCGGTCGGGCCGTGGATGATCTCGGTGCCGAGGATCTTCAGGCATTCGCGCATGAAGGCGGCGAGGCCGGTCCAGCCCTTGGCCGAGACCATGACGCCGTCGACATAGGCCTCGGTCGGCGCGACATCGATATAGGTGCCGCCGGCGAGGCGCACTTCGGGCTCGCAGGCGCCGAGCGCCGCGACCTTCTTGCCCGTCACGACGCCGTCGACCGCGATCAGGATCTGCACGCCGTGGCAGATGGTGAAGATCGGCTTCTGCGCCTCGTGGAAATGCCGGACGATCGCCTGAACGCGCTTGTCGGTGCGGATATATTCCGGCCCGCGGCCGCCAGCGCAGTAGACCGCGTCGTAATCGGCCGGATCGACCTTCGAGAAGGTCTTGTTGATCGTGAAATTGTGGCCGAGCTTCTCGGTATAGGTCTGGTCGCCCTCGAAATCATGCAGCGAGGTGCGCAGCGTGTCACCGGTCTTCTTGTCCGGGCAGACGACATGGACGGTATGGCCGACCGCCTCCATGCCCTGCTGGAAGACGAAGATCTCGTATTCCTCGGTAAAGTCACCCACCAGCATCAGGATCTTCTTGCCGGGCATCGCTTCCTCCATCCCGTGTTGACGCGTCGCCGCCTGTCGCGGTCTTGAGCGTTTCCATGGATGATGCGCATCGCCGGGCGCGAATGACAACGGGGAAGTGCGGTGCGTGACAGCGCCCGCCTCACGCCGGCTTGTGATGCGCGTGCCAGTGCCAGGCGACGTCGATGCGGCGCGGAATCCAGACCTTCTCCTTGGAGGCGACATAGTCGACGAAGCGGGCGAGCGCCTGCGCCCGCGCCGGACGGCCGACGAGGCGGCAATGGAGGCCGACATTGAGGAGCTTCGGCGCGCCCGCCGCGCCTTCCTCGTAGAGCATGTCGAAGGCGTCCTTGAGATAAGTGAAGAACTGGTCGCCCGAATTGAACCCCTGCGGCGTCGCGAAACGCATGTCGTTGGTGTCGAGCGTATAGGGGATGATGAGATGCGGGCCATGCGGCCCCGCGACCCAATAGGGCAGGTCGTCGGCATAGCTGTCGGATGTGTAGAGGAACCCGCCTTCCTCCATGAGCAGCCGCAGTGTGTTGTCGGACGGCTTGCCCTGGTAGAAGCCGAGCGGCCGCGAGCCGGTGATCTCGGTGTGGATGCGGATCGCGTCGGTGATGTGCCGCCGCTCCTCGGCTTCCGGGAAATCCTTGTATTCCAGCCAGCGGAGGCCGTGGCTGGCGATCTCCCAGTCCGCCTCCTTCATGGCGGCGACCGCCTCGGGGTTGCGCTGCATCGCGAGCGTCACGCCATAGCAGGTGACCGGGATGCCGCGGCTCGAGAACAGCCGCCACAGCCGCCAGAAGCCGGCCCGCGAGCCATATTCGTAGATCGATTCCATGTTGAGGTTGCGCTGGCCCGGCCAGGGCTGCGCGCCGACGATCTCCGACAGCAGCATCTCCGACGCCTTGTCGCCGTCGAGGATATTGCTCTCGCCGCCTTCCTCGTAATTGACGACGAACTGCACCGCGACATGCGCGCCGCCCGGCCATTTCGGATCGGGCGGGTTCCGGCCGTAGCCGATGAGGTCGCGCGGATAGGCTGTCGTCATGATGCTCTCGCGGCAGGTGTCGGGCCTCGTCATTCTGGGGAGTGTCGCCGGCCGAGACAAGGCGGGCGATCCGCGGCCTCTTTACGGTTGGTTAACCGTGACGGCGCAAATTCGAGGGGATGGGGCGACAGGATGCTCCGGACGAGGGAGAGCGCCGATGCAGCATGCCCCGCGTGATTTCGAGGCCGAGACGCTCGCCGCCGACGATCCGCGCTTCGTCGCCGCCCTCGATCTGCAGATCGCCCAGATGCGGCGCCTGCTCGATCTGATGGCGCCCGCCTCTGGCGCCGAGGCGCTGCGCGCCGTCCGCGAAGCCTTTCCCGAGATGCCGCTCGTCGAGCGCGCCCGCGCCGTCGCCGGCTATCGCGAGTAGCTCCCGCTAGACATTGCCGCGCCGCGCTGCCCGCCAGAGCAGCCATTGCGCGCGCCATTGCGGCAATTCGGCCGGTTGGTTGAGCGGGTCGAAGCCGCGCTTCTCCATGATCGCGAGCAGCGGCTCCGTCAGCGCCACCGGCAGGAAGGCCGGCAGCACGGCGCGATCGAGCGCCGGGATCAGCGCGCGGGCTTTCGCCAGATGGCTGCGCGCAAGGGCGCGGAGATCGCCGAGCACCGCCGCGACCTCCGGCGTCAGCCGCGCCGCGAACACGTCCTCGGCCTTGGCTCCGTGCTTCGCCATGAGATCGGCGGGAAGATAGAGCTGCCGCCGCCTTGCATGCCAGGGGAGGGCGCGGAGCAGCCCGGTGATCGCCTGCGCGACGCCGGCATGGCCGGCGGCATCGGCGCTTTTCGGGTCGCGCCCGCCGACCAGGATCATCGCGCCGCACTGGATGAGCGCCGAGGCCGTCTCGCCGGCATAGCCTTCGAGATCGGTGACGCTCGGCATCGGGTCGTCATAGAGGTCGAAGACGCGCGCATCGATGAGATTGACCAGCGCGGCGCGCGGCAGGCCCGAAAGCGAGATGGTCTCGATCAGCGCGGCGGCGAGCGGGTTGCCGGCGGCGTCGCCATGCGGCTTGCCCTCGATGAGGTCGCGCCACCATTGCAGCCGCACCTCGCCCGGCAGCGGATCGCGGACCTTCTCGCGCACCCGCGCCACTTCGAGATTGAAGGCATGCAGGGCGAAGAGGTGCCGCCGCTCCGCCTCGGGGGCGAAGAGATCGGCGAGGAAACGCTCGCGGTCGTCGCGGCGCAGCTCGTCGGCGGCATAGGCGAAGGCGTCCATCGACGATCCGGCGCTGGAGATGAAACGGGTAGCCGGTAGTTAGGGTGCGAGGAGCGCCGCCGCCACCGGCCGGCCTTCGGCGAGCAGGATATTGTAGGTCCTGACCGCGGGTCCCGTCGCCATGATCTCGACGCCGATGCCCGCCTCGCGGAGCGCCTGGCGGAGGCCCGGCGAGACGGCCGCGATGTCGGCGCCGGTGCCGATGATGAGCACGTCGATCGCGTCGCGCTGGTCGAAAATTGCCGCGAGCGCCGCGGCGTCGATCTCGGCAACGCTCTTTACCGGCCAGCCATGGATGCCGCTCGGCAGCGCGAGGATCGAGCCCGGATGCGCCATTTCGGCGAAGCGGAACCCCGCCTCGCCGCCATAGGCATCGATCGGCACCTGCTGCGGCAGGTGCTGATCGCGCGGGACGATCGCGTCCGGCCGGCGGCTGATCGCCATCGACCCCGCCTCAGGCCTTTTGCGGCTTGGCGTCGGCGTCCTTCTTCTTCTCGTCCAGCGCGTCCTGCCGGAGGCCGAAATAGATCAGCACCGGCGCGGCCACGCAGATCGAGGAGAAGATCGCCGCGATGACGCCGAAGATCATGGCGAGCGTGAACGCCCGGATGACCTCGCCGCCGAAGATGTAGAGCGAGAGCAGCGCGATGAGGGTCGTCATCGTGGTGATGACGGTACGGCCCAGCATGTCGTTGATCGCGCGGTCGATGAGGTCGCCCAGCGAGATCTTCTTGTATTTGCGCAGCGTCTCGCGGATTCGGTCATAGACGACGACGGTGTCGTTGAGCGAATAGCCGACCGTGGTCAGGATCGCGGCGAGCGAGGTCAGGTTGAACTCGTGCTGCGTCACCACATAGAAGCCGAAGGTCATGACGACGACGTTGGCCGCCGAAATGATCGAGCCGACCGCGAACTGCCATTCGAAGCGGAACCACACATAGACCGCGATCGCCGCGAAGGTGACGATCATGGCGATGGCGCCGTTGAAGGCGAGCTCGCCCGAAACGCGCGGCCCGACGATCTCGGTACGGCGGAACTCGGCCTCGTCGCCAATCGTCGCCTTGATCTTGCCGATCGCTTCCTGCTGCGCGGTCTCGCCGCCCGGCTGCTGGCCGATGCGGATGAGGACGGAGTTGTCGTCGCCGATCGTCTGCACCTGCACGTCGCCGATGCCGAGACCGTTGAGCTCCCCGCGAATCTTGCCGAGATCGGGCTTGGCGTCCTTGGTCTGGATCTCGATGACCGTGCCGCCGAGGAAATCGATGCCGTAATTGGGGCCGACGGTGAAGAACAGGATCACCGACATGATCGACAGGAAGGCGGCCACCGGGAAGGTGAACTTCCGCATCCGCATGAACGGGATGGCGGTATTGTCCGGAACGAGGCGAAGATGGCGCATGGACGTGTCCTTTCTTCGCGTCAGAGCGAGATCTTGGTGGGACGACGCCAGCGCACCCACAGCGCGACGAGCAGCCGCGTGAAGGTGAAGGCGGTGAAGATCGTCGTGGCGACGCCGATGGCATGCGTCACGGCGAAGCCGCGGATCGGCCCGGACCCGAGATAGAACAGCACGATCGCCGCGATGAGGGTCGTGACGTTCGCGTCGAGGATGGTGCCGAGCGCGCGGTGGAAGCCGGCATCGATCGACGCGATGGCCGAGCGTCCGGATCGGAACTCCTCGCGGATGCGCTCATAGATGAGGACGTTCGAATCGACTGCGGTGCCGACGGTGATGATCACGCCGGCAATGCCGGGCAGCGACAGCGTCGCGCCGAGGATCGTCATGATGCCGAAGATCATGATCACGTTCACGATCACGGCGATGTTGGCGATCCAGCCGAGGAAGCCGTAGGTCATCACCATGAAGGCGCAGACGGCGACCGTGGCGATGATCGAGGCGATCTTGCCGGCGCGGATCGAATCGGCACCGAGGCCGGGGCCGACATTGCGCTCCTCGACGATGGTGAGCTTGGCCGGCAGCGAACCGGCGCGCAGCAGGATCGCGAGGTCGTTCGCCGACTGGATCGAGAAATTGCCGCTGATCTGGCCCGAGCCGCCGAGGATCGGCTCACGGATGACCGGCGCGGAGATGACCTTGTCGTCGAGCACGATGGCGAAGGCGCGGTTGACGTTGGCCTGCGTCACCTTGCCGAAGGTCTGCGCGCCGCCGGTGGTGAGGCGGAAGGAGACGACCGGCTCGTTGGAGCGCTGGTCGAAGGTCGCCTGCGCGTCGGTGAGGTCTTCGCCGGTCAGAAGCGGCGCCTCTTCGAGGATGTAGTTGACGCCGGGGCTGTCGAGCGCCGGCATCACGACCGTGCCGGGCTTCCTCTGCGGCTCCGCCTGGCCGGTCTGGAACGAGCCGTCCACGAGATGGAAGGTGAGCTGCGCGGTCTGGCCGACGAGATTCTTGAGGCGCTCCGGATCGCCGAGGCCGGGAGCCTCGACGAGGATGCGGTCCTCGCCCTGGCGCTGGATCGACGGCTCGACCGTGCCGAGCTGGTCGATACGCCGCGCGATGACCTCGATCGACTGGTCGACGATCGAACGCACGCGCTGCGCCAGGCCGGCCTGTGAGTATGTCATCTGCACGAGGCCGTCCGAGCCGACCGAGAGGTCGAACTCGTTGACCGCCGTGCCGCCCAACAACGAGTTGCTGAGCGGGTTGCGCAGCGCCTCCAGACGCTGGCGCACCAGGTCGAGCTGCGAGAGGTCGCGGATGCGCAGCTGCACCCCCTGTCCCTGGACGCCGAGCCCCGAATAGCCGATGCGCGGCTCCTCGAGCAGCGATGTGCGGATTTCGGAGACGAGGGTGCGCAACCGGCGCTGCACGTAATCCTGCTGGTCCACCTCATAGAGGAGATACGCACCACCCTGAAGGTCGAGGCCGAGCACCAGCTGCCGCTTGGGCATCCAGCTCGGCCAGGAATCGACCGTCTCCTTCGAGAACAGGTTGGGGACGGCTGCCAGGATCCCGACCATGACGACGGCCAGGATCGCGATCATCTTCCAGCGGCTGAAGTGAAGCATGAATGGTGCGTTCCAGAAGGAGGTCGGCCGTTGCGCCGGCCGTTATGAAGGCGAGGGTTACTCGCCTTCCTTTACCCGCTCGCCCATGGCGCGCACATCGGCGATGGCGGCGCGCGAAACGCGCACGCGCACATTCTCGCCGACCTCGAGCAGGAGCTCGCCGTCGTCGACGACGCGGGCGATCTTGCCGATGAGGCCACCGGTCATCACGATCGTGTCACCGCGGCGGACATTCTTGATCATCTCCTGATGCTGCTTCGCCCGCTGACGCTGCGGGCGGATCATCAGGAACCACATGATGGCGAAGACGAAGATGAACGGGACGAATTGGATCAGCATTTCCATGCCGCCCGGCGCGGCGGCGCCTGCGGCTTGTGCGTAGGCCTGGCTGATGAACATCGACTTTCCCTATGTCACGGCGGTCCGGATGGAACGCATCGAATGAGCGCGTCGTTTGCGCCGGCCTTCACATAGGGAGAGACATCGGCTCGCAAAACGGCGCGGACTATAGCGGCGCTCCGGGGCTTTGCAAATGCAGCCGCCGCCGTGGTACCGCAGGCGGCCTTCATCCCCTTTCGACCCCCATAAATCAAGGAGCGTTCGCGACATGGGAGACGTCACGAGCGACACCGGCCTTTCCGCCATCGCCAGCCGCCTCGACCGGCTCATCGCGCTGATCGAGCGCGCTGTGCCGGCGCCCCGTCCGCCCTTCGATCTCGATACGGCCGACGCCTTCGTCTGGCATGCGGCGAGCGCCAGCCTGCAGCCGGTGCCGCGCGTCAACCGCGTCGCCATGACGCTGCTGAAGGGCGTCGACCGCGTGCGCGACATCCTCGTCGACAACACCGAGCGCTTCGCCCGCGGCCTCCCTGCCAACAATGTCCTGCTCTGGGGCGCGCGCGGCATGGGCAAGAGCTCGCTGGTGAAGGCGGCGCAGGCCGAGGTCAACCGTGATCCGGCAAAGCTTCCCGGCGGCCATCCGGTCAAGCTGATCGAGATTCACCGCGAGGATATCGACAGCCTGCCCGAGCTGATGAGCCTGCTGCGCAGCAGCGAGCGCCGCATCATCCTCTTTTGCGACGATCTCTCCTTCGACAATGACGACACGTCCTACAAGTCGCTGAAGGCGGCGCTGGACGGCGGCGTCGAGGGGCGGCCGGACAATGTCGTGTTCTACGCGACGTCGAACCGCCGCCACCTGCTGCCGCGCGACATGATGGAGAACGAGCGCTCGACCGCGATCAATCCGCATGAGGCGGTAGAAGAGAAGGTCTCGCTCTCGGACCGCTTCGGCCTCTGGCTCGGCTTCCACAAATGCAGCCAGGACGACTACCTCGCCATGGTGCACGGCTATGCCGCGCATTTCGGCCTGACCGTCGATCCGGCTGAACTCGACCGCGACGCGCTGGAATGGGCAACCACCCGCGGCGCCCGCTCGGGCCGCGTCGCCTGGCAGTTCATCACCGACCTCGCCGGCAGGCTCGGCGTCGCGATCGCGGGCTGAAGGGGAGGGGGCTGTCGGCGTGGGCTCGCTCGCTTCGTCCTTGGGCTGTCATCCTCGGTAAGGACCGGCTGCCATGCGCTATCTCTGCCTCGTCATCGTCGATCCCGCCCGCTTCGAGGGCCTGACGGCGGCCGACCATCGGGCGATCACCGCCGAGTCGCTCGCCTATGACGACGAGCTGAAGGCGCGCGGCATGCTTGTCGCCGCCCATGCGCTCGACGAGCCGCCGACGGCGACGACGATCCGCGCGCGCGGGGACGAGACCTTCTATACCGACGGCCCCTTCGCCGAGCTCAAGGAGCATGTCGGCGGCTTCATCCTGATCGATGTGCGCGACCGCGACGAGGCGCTGGCCGTGGCCGCGAAGATCCCGATGGCGCGTTATGGCGCCATCGAGGTCAGGGAGGTGAGGGCGCTCCGCTGAGGCTCACTCGGCCGCTTCGGCCACGGCGCCGGCGAGCCATGCCGCCGCATCGGCTCGTGCGCGAGCGGTGAGCGCGTGCTTCTTGGCCAGCGTCTTCTCGCTGCCGCGCAGGCGCTTGCCGGGCTCCTTCGGCACCGTCACCGGCGGGAACAGCCCGAAATTGACGTTCATCGGCTGGAAGGAGCGGTTGCCACCCTCGTCCGCCGAGAGATGGCCGCCCGTGATATGGCCGAGCAGCGCGCCGAAAGCGGTGGTCGGAGGCGGCAGCGATGGCGCCTCGCCGAGCCGTTCCGCCGCGGCGAAGCGTCCGGCGAGCAGCCCGATCGACGCCGATTCGACATAGCCCTCGCAGCCGGTGATCTGGCCCGCGAAGCGCAGCCGCGGCATCGCCTTCAGCCGGAGCGAGCCGTCGAGCAGCTTCGGCGAGTTGAGGAAGGTGTTGCGGTGCAGCCCGCCGAGCCGCGCGAACTCGGCATTCTGGAGCCCTGGGATCATGCGGAAAATGGCGGTCTGCGCGCCATATTTCAGCTTCGTCTGGAAGCCGACCATGTTATAGAGCGTGCCGAGGGCATTGTCCTGGCGGAGCTGCACGATCGCATAGGGCTTCACGGTCGGGTTGTTCGGATTGGTGAGTCCGACCGGCTTCATCGGCCCGAAGCGCAGCGTCTCGCGGCCACGCTCCGCCATCACCTCGATCGGCAGGCAGCCGTCGAAATAGGGCGTCGAGGCCTCCCACTCCTTGAATTCGGTCTTCTCGCCGGCGATGAGCGCATCGACGAAGGCGTTGTATTCCGCCTCGGTCATCGGGCAGTTCAGATAGTCGGCGCCGGTGCCGCCCGGTCCCGGCTTGTCGTAGCGCGACTGGAACCAGGCGATGCTGCGGTCGATCGAATCGAAATGCACGATCGGTGCGATGGCGTCGAAAAGGCGAGCGAATCCTCTCCGGTCAGGCCGCGCACCGCTTCGGCGAGCGCCGCCGAGGTCAGCGGACCGGTCGCGACGATGACATTGTCCCAGTCTTCCGGCGGCAGTCCGGTGACTTCGCCGCGCTCGATCGTGACCAGCGGATGCGCCTCCAGCGCCGCCGTGACCGCGGCCGAGAAGCCGTCGCGATCGACCGCCAGCGCGCCGCCGGCCGGCACCTGGTGGCGGTCGCCCATCGCCATGATGAGCGAATCCGCCATGCGCATCTCGGCATGCAGGAGGCCGACGGCATTGGCCTCGGCATCGTCGGAGCGGAAGGAGTTGGAACAGACCAGCTCGGCGAGGCCGTCGGTCTTGTGGGCATCGGTGGCGCGGACGGGCCGCATCTCGTGCAGCACGACCGGCACGCCGCGCCGGGCGATCTGCCAGGCAGCTTCCGAACCGGCGAGCCCGCCGCCGATGACATGGATGGGGCGGAGCGCGCCCGCGGAATGATCGTTCGTCGTCATGGCGCGGACATTAGGGCCGGCGCAGGCTGGCGACAACCGGCGCCCGGACAAAGAAAAACGCCCGCCGGGGAGGAGATCGGCGGGCGTTTCTCAGAAGGGGCGGCAACGCGGGGAGGAGGTCGCGGGCCGCCTGATCACGGAGACGAGGGAGGAGGTTCGTCGCCGCGAAGCTGAATTCTCAGTAACCGGCAACCGCCTTGCGGGCGACCTGGTTGATGTCGGCACGGTTGATGCCGAGGTCGGCCAGTTCACGCTGGGTCAGGCGGGAGAGCTCGTTCTTCGTCTCGCGATACTTGAGCCAGGTCTTGTAGCTGTTGATGAGGTTCATCGTGGTCATCCTTCAAACTGATCTCTGGGGCCGGCGAACGGGGTGGGGTTCTTGCCTCGCCCTTGTTGACCCCAATCTAGGGATGGACCGCTTTTATGTGCAGACCGAAAAAACGCATGGCTGGGCTGCGGTTGATGCAAGGCAGCATTAACAAGCCAAGCGATTGTGCAGCGCATCATTCATCTGTGTGGCAAAGTCGGGGCCTACAAGGGGCGCCGTCGCATCGGCCACCGAAAAGAAGGAATTCCGCATGTCTTTCTCCAGCCGGCAGACCCTGAGCGAGGATGGACGCCGCCTCGTCGACGACGTCGCGTCGCGCCATGGCTTCGACAGAGCGGCGGTGAGCGTCCTTCTGGCGGCGCTCGCCGCCGGCGGTGGCCGGCAGGCGCAGTTCGACCATCCCTCGCTCGGCGGCATGGGCCAGTGGAACGCCGGCGGCATGATCATGATCGGCGACATGTTCAACAACGCGCTGAAGGCGCGTGTTTCAGCGGCGCTCGACGATCTGGCGCAGGGCCTCTCCTCGGGCGACATGTTCGAAGCGATCCCCGCTCAGCCGTCGCCGGGCCGCCGCGATGGGCAGGAGGCGGCGCCGCTGTTCGCGCCGGGCGGCGGCTTCTCGGCCTGGCCGGCCGAGCTCGGCCGGGCGGCGGCGAGCGGCGGGCAGAACGACCTCCACTATGCCTACTTTCCGGACACTCGCCGTCTCGCGATCCGCAAGGGCGGCCATGTCACGCTCTACGACACGGCCGACCACGCGATCGGCGGCGTCTCGCAGCAGCAGGGCGGCGGCGCCGATCTTTCCTTCACCAGCCAGCACGGCACGGTGCGCCTCTCCGATCTCGCCATGATCGGAGAGCCCGCCGCGTCGGACAAGCCCTCCACGAGCGAGCCCGCGCCTGAAAAGCCCGTCTCCGAAAAGCCCGCTCATTCCGCGGAACCCAGCGAATCCGCGCCATCGGGTGCCCCGGTCGACCTCTCCGGCGATATCCTCGCGACGATCGAGCGGCTCGCGGCGATGCGCGATCGCGGCATCCTTTCCGACGCCGAGTTTGCGGCCAAGAAAGCCGAGCTTCTCGCCCGCCTGTGAGGGCTGTCCTGAAACGATTGAAATTTGTGCGCGCCGCCGGCGACCGGTGATTGTGGGATCGGTACCAACTGTGCCAATCTCTCTCTGAGACGTCAGTCTCCGCGACACGGGTGAGGAGGACCCGCGCCGCGAAAGGGCCGCGCCGAGGCACCGGCGGCTGCGCGCTCCCCCACCGCGCCGGACACCAACGAGAAGAATCGTTTCGGGAGGACCTTTCCGTGTTCAAGAAGCTGACCCTCGCCTTGTCGGCGCTCGTCATGGCCATTGCCATGCCGCTCGCCGCCGAGGCCAAGACCTTCTACTGGATCTCGCACGGCTCCGTGGCCGATCCGGTCTGGACCTATTTCCTCGCCGGCGCCAAGCAGTGGGCGACCGACACCGGCAACACCGTCAACACCTCGTTCCACGAGGGTAACGTCGCCTCGCAGCAGGAGGCCGTCCGCGCCGCCATCGCCGCCAAGGCCGACGGCATCGTCACGACCAGCCCCGATCCGGGCAGCCTGGTCGAGGTCGCGAAGGAAGCCAACGCGGCCGATATCCCGATCATCAACTTCAACACGCCCGACCCGACGGCCAGCTTCGACGCCTATGTCGGCGGCGACAATGTCGTGTTCGGCCGCGGCTGGGCGCAGTATCTGGTCGACAAGGGCCTCGTGAAGAAGGGCGACTTCGTCTGGATGCCCGTCGAGATCCCCGGCGCGACCTATGGCGTGCAGGAAGAGGAAGGCATCAAGAGCGTGTTCGAGCCGCTCGGCATCACCTATGAGGTGACCGAGGCGAAGCTCGACCAGGCCGAAGCCATCAACCGCATGGTCGACTACCTCACCGCCAACCGGCAGAAGGTGACGGCGATCATCGGCCTCGGCGACCTCGTCACCGGCTCGATCAAGCGCGTCTTCGACCAGGTCGGCGTCAAGCCGGGCGAAATCCCGGTCGTCGGCTGGGGCAACTCGCTCGACACGACGCAGGAAGTGCTGCAGGGCTATGTGAACGCCGCGCAGTGGCAGGACCCGCAGGCGACCTCCTATGTCGCCCTCTCGCTCGCCAACATGGCCGCGAGCGGCATTCCTCCGGGCTTCAACGTGATCACCGGCGCCCTCTACGAGAAGGACACCGCGCAGATCTACGACGACATCCTGTCGGGCAAGTAGTCGCACGGTAGAAGACAAGGTTCGGCGCGCCGGCTCTCCTGCCGGCGCGCTCCCTTCTCCCCGCCTGCGGGACGGCCCGCCGTCCTGTCACGTCAGTCCTTCAGCATCGGCGCCCCGCTCGTGGAAAAGCACAGCTTCGTCCAGCGACTCATCGGCCGTCCGGAATTCGGTCCCCTCGTCCTGCTCGTGGTCGAGCTGGCCGTCTTCTGGTCGATCAATCATGAATTCCTCTCGGTCGGAAACATCAGCAACACGCTGAGCTTCACGGTCGAGCTCGGCCTCATCGCGCTGGCGATGACGCTGCTCATGACGTCCGGAGAGTTCGACCTGTCGGTCGGCTCCGTATTCGGCTTCGCGCCCGTCGTGATGTGGACGTTGTTCAACACCGGCGCCGCTTCGCTCGAGCTCGCCTTCCTCGTCGCGATGCTGCTCGCCGCCGTGATCGGCTGGGCCAATGGCTGGTTCGTGACGCGCATCCGCATCTCGTCCTTCCTCGTGACGCTCGGCATGCTGCTCGTCGTGCGCGGAACGGCGCTCTACATCTCCGACGGCTTCCCGCAGCGGACATGGAACTCGGGCGAGCAGTGGCTGGCCAATGTGCTGGTCGGCTCCTTCTATGTCGGGTCGTTCCGCCTCTATGCCTCGCTGTTCTGGTTCATCGGCTTCGCCGTCGTGCTCGGCTATCTCCTGACGGGAACGCGGGTCGGCAACTGGATCCAGGCCTCGGGCGGCAATCCCGGCGCGGCGCGCGCCCGCGGCGTCAATGTCGACCGCGTCAAGGTCGCGCTGTTCATGCTCTCCGCCATGCTGGCGGCGCTCGCCGGCATCATCTCGTCGATCCGCACCTCGTCCGCCAACCCGAACAGCGGCTCGGGCTACGAACTCGAGGTCATCGCCATGGTGGTGATCGGCGGCACGGCGCTGACCGGCGGCCGCGGGACGATCATCGGCACCGTGCTCGGCGTGTTCATCCTGCGCGTGATGCGCAACGGCATTGTGCTGATCGGCGTGCCGGGCCTCGCCTACAACATCTTCATCGGTGCGATCATCCTCGGGATGATGACGCTCCATTCCTGGCTGGAACGCCGGCATCAGTCGGGGAGCTGACGATCATGGCCGAACCCCTCATCCGCATGGCGCGCATCCGCAAGGCCTATGGCCGCGTCACCGCGCTCGACGGCGTCGATTTCCACGTCAACGAGCGCGAGATCGTCGGCCTGCTCGGCGACAACGGCGCCGGCAAATCGACGCTCATCAAGGTCCTCTCGGGCGCCGTCCCGCTCACGAGCGGCGACATCTTCGTGCGCGGCAAGAAGGTCAATTTCCGCGCCACCAATGACGCGATCGCCGCCGGCATCGAGACGATCTACCAGGACTCCGCGCTGGTCACGCAGCTCTCGATCGCGCGCAACCTCTTTCTCGGCCGCGAGCCGCTGAAGGGGCCGCGCTTCCTGAACCGGCTGGACCAGGAGAAGATGAACGAGGTGGCGCGCGACCTGCTGCGGCAGGTCGGCATCACCAAGAACATCCCGCCCACGACGCCGATCGGCTCGCTGTCGGGCGGCGAGCGCCAGGCGGTGGCGATCGCCCGCGCGATGTATTTCGACAGCGACCTGATCATCCTCGACGAGCCGACGAACAATCTCGGCGTCGCGGAGACGCAGGGCGTCCTCTCCTTCGTCCGCAACGCGCGCGACAGCGGCCATTCCTGCATCTTCATCGCCCACAACATCCACCACGTTTTCCAGGTCGTGGACCGGATCGTGGTCATGCGGCGGGGCAAGGTGGTCGCCGACGACATAGACCCGAAGACGACCAGCGTCTCCGCTGTCGAGGCGGTGATCACAGGCATGAACGAGCCGGGAGCGACGCATCACTGACGCGGGGCGGCGGCATCCGGGGCCTTTGCGGCCCTCCGCCGTCGCATCGCCGCACTCCTTCTGCTAAAGTTCGCGCGAGCCGACTCGTCGCCCGCGTCGCGGCGGTCCAACGCAACGCCGCAACTGAGAAGCGTCCCGATGAAGCACGCCTATCCCGCCATCCTCGCACTCCTCGCCGCCAGCGTCCTCGCCGGCTGCCAGTCGACCGCGCCGACCCAGGTCTCCGTCCCGCCGGCGGCCTCCGCCAACGAGCCGCTCGCCTGGGTGCGCAAGGACGGCCAGAGCGGCCGCGCCAATCCGGCGCTGGCCGACCAGTTCGCGACCGACCGCGCCGCCTGCGTCCTGCCGCCCGGCGACAACGCCGCGCTGCGCGCTGCCGAGGCCTGCATGTCTGCCCGTGGCTATGTGCTCGTGCCCGCCGCCCAGGCTGCCGCGACCGCTGCCCAGTTCCGCAAGCAGGCCGGCTACGCCACCTGATCGCCCGACTCGCGACGGTTCCGGGCCGGGCGACATGCCCGGCCTGGAACCTGCAATCAGAGGCAGGACAACCTCTCGTTGATTGTCCCGAGGGTTGAAAACCGCTCGGAAACACGCCATTAGCTGGCTGTCGGCCAAGCTGCCGATATTGTCGTCAGAGGGAGGCCGCGCATCCGCGGCCTGCGGCAAGAGACCAGCGATGATGCGCCGGAACGGGCAGCCTTCCGAAACGGGCTTCGATGTCTGAGTCGGCGCGCGATCTGCCGTCGCTCGCCAGGCGCCGCCGCCAGATTGTCACGGTCTTCATCGCGGCCGGCGCGCTGGTTTTTCTCGCGCTCTGGGTTTTCGAGACCAGCGCCGGCCTCATCAAGCCCAGCGACGAATGGGCCTATCCGCTCGTCATCGCCTTTCTCTGCCTGAACCTCCTCTGCGTGATCGCGAGGCCGAAGCTGCAGCCTTATGCGGAACTCGCCTGCTATCTCGTCGTCGCCTGCTATCTCGTGGCGCAGGTCGCCCTGTTCGCGCTCGGTCCGCCGGACGAGGGCATCTATGATGTGGCCAACACGCTTCAATGGATGCCGGCACTCTATGTGGCGGCGTTCATGTTCTTTCCGCGCCGGCGCGCGGTCGTCGCCGTCACGGTCACGTTCCTGCTGTCCTCTCTGACGCTCGGCATCGCGGCCCTCCATGCCTCGGCGGACGATGATCTTCGGGTCAGCGCGCTGCTCGCCAACGCGGTGGTCGCGCATCTGCTGACGCTTCTGCTGCTGTCGCTGGTGACGATGCTGCGCACGGAATATGACCGCGTCGCCCGTCATGCGCGCAGCATGGAGGATGCGGCCAGGACCGACCCCTTGACCGGAATCGCCAATCGCCGCGCCCTCGAAGACTGGATGCAGTCCTTCGAGCACCAGGATGGTCAGAAGACGGCTGCCCTCGTTCTGTTCGACATCGACCATTTCAAGGCGATCAACGACCAGTACGGCCATCTCGTCGGCGACGAGATCCTCGTCATGACGGCGCAGCTGATCCGCAGCCAGCTGCGCACGATGGACCGGCTCGGCCGCTGGGGCGGCGAGGAATTCCTCGTCATCCTCGAGGATGTCTCGATGGCGAATGCGCTGCGCTTCGCCGACCGGGTCCGTCATCTGGTGACGGTTGCGGCGCATCCCGTTGCCGGCTCGGTCACCATCAGCGCCGGTATTGCGCTCTGCTCGCCGGGCGAGGCGGTCGCCGACACGTTCCGCGCCGCCGATGCCGCCCTCTATTCTGCGAAGAGCGCCGGGCGCAACCGCGTGTCGGAAAGCGCCTGAGCGCTTACTCCGCCGCCTCGGCCTTGCGCCGCTTGCGCGCCGCCTTCGCCTTGTCCAGCACGGGCTTCAGGAAGCGCCCGGTATAGGAGCCCGGCACCTTGGCGATCTCCTCCGGCGTTCCGATGGCGACGATCTCACCGCCGCCGTCGCCGCCCTCCGGGCCGAGATCGATGATCCAGTCCGCCGTCTTGATGACCTCGAGATTGTGCTCGATCACCACGACGGTGTTGCCCTGGTCGACGAGGCTGTGCAGCACCTCCATCAGCTTGGCGACGTCGTGGAAATGGAGACCGGTGGTCGGCTCGTCGAGGATGTAGAGCGTCTTGCCGGTCGCCCGCCGCGACAGCTCCTTGGCGAGCTTCACGCGCTGCGCTTCGCCGCCCGAAAGCGTCGTGGCTTGTTGACCGACTTTGACATAGCCGAGCCCGACCTCGTCCAATGTCTCCATCTTGTCGCGGATAGCCGGCACGGCCTGGAAGAAGTCGCGCGCCTCCTCGACGGTCATGTCGAGCACGTCGGCGATCGACTTCGACTTGAACTTCACGTCGAGCGTCTCGCGGCTGTAGCGCTTGCCCTTGCAGACCTCGCAGGTCACATAGACGTCGGGCAGGAAGTGCATCTCGATCTTGATGACGCCGTCGCCCTGGCAGGCCTCGCAGCGCCCGCCCTTGACGTTGAACGAGAAGCGCCCCGGCCCGTAGCCACGCGCCTTCGCCTCCGGAAGCCCCGAGAACCACTCGCGGATCGGCGTGAAGGCCCCGGTATAGGTCGCCGGGTTGGAGCGCGGCGTGCGGCCGATCGGCGACTGGTCGATGTCGATGATCTTGTCGATGAACTCCAGCCCCTCGATGCGGTCATGCTCCGCCGGGTGCAGATGCGCGCCGTTCAGATGCCGCGCCACCGCCGCATAGAGCGTATCGATGAGGAAGGTCGACTTGCCGCCGCCCGAGACGCCGGTGATGCAGGTGAACGTCCCGAGCGGAATATCGGCCGAGACGTTCTTGAGATTGTTGCCGCGCGCCCCGACGACGCGGATGCGCCGGTCCTTCTTGATCGGCCGGCGCTTCTCGGGAACCTCGACGCTGAGTTCGCCGGAAAGATAGCGCCCGGTCAGCGAGTTGGGATCGGCCATGATCTCGGCCGGCGTCCCCTGCGCCACAATCTTGCCGCCATGCACGCCGGCAGCGGGGCCGACATCGACGACATAGTCAGCCGTCATGATGGCATCCTCGTCATGCTCGACGACGAGGACGGTGTTGCCGATATCGCGGAGGTGGCGCAGCGTCTCGAGCAGCCGCTCATTGTCGCGCTGGTGCAGCCCGATCGAGGGCTCGTCGAGCACGTAGAGCACGCCCGTCAGGCCCGAGCCGATCTGCGAGGCGAGGCGGATGCGCTGGCTCTCGCCGCCCGACAGCGTGCCGGAATTGCGCGACATCATCAGATAGTCGAGGCCGACATCGACGAGGAAGGACAGGCGCTCGCGGATTTCCTTGAGAATCCGGACCGCGATCTCGTTCTGCTTGTCGTTGAGCTCGGCCGGCAGCGCCTCGAACCAGGCGGCCGCCTTGCGGATGGAGAGTTCGGAGATTTCGGCGATGTTGCGCCCGGCGATCTTCACCGCCAGCGCCTCCGGCTTCAGCCGCGCGCCGCCGCACACCCGGCAGGGCGTCGAGCCCTGATAGCGTTCGATCTCCTCGCGCGCCCAGTTCGATTCCGTCTCGCGCCAGCGCCGCTCGAGATTGGTGACGACGCCCTCGAAACTCTTCTTGGTGCGATAGGCGCGGGTGCCGTCATTGTAGACGAACTCGATCTCGGTCTTTCCGGTGCCGTGCAGGATGGCGTTCTTTGCCGCGTCCGGGATCTCGTCCCAGGGGTCGGTCATCGCGAAACCGTAGTGCCGCGCGATCGCCTCCAGCGTCTGCTGGTAATAGGGCGAGGACGACTTGGCCCAAGGCGCGACCGCGCCCTGCTTCAGCGACACCGAACCGTCCGGCACCACGAGGTCCGGATCGATCTTCTTCTCCGAGCCGAGCCCGTCGCATTCCGGGCAGGCGCCGAAGGGATTGTTGAACGAGAACAGCCGCGGCTCGATCTCGGCGATCGTGAAGCCCGAGACCGGGCAGGCGAATTTCTCGGAAAAGGTGATGCGGCGCGCCTCACCCTTCTCGTCGGTCTCGTCGGCGAATTCGGCCAGCGCGATGCCGTCGGCGAGTTCCAGCGCCGTCTGGAAGCTGTCCGCCAGCCGCGCCGCGATATCCTCGCGCACGACGATACGGTCGACGACGACGTCGATGTCGTGCTTCAGCTTCTTGTCGAGGCTCGGCGCCTCGGCGATCTCGAAGAAGACGCCGTCGAGCTTGACGCGCTGGAAGCCCTTCTTCTGGAGTTCGGCGAGCTCCTTCTTGTACTCGCCCTTGCGGCCGCGGATCATCGGCGCGAGCAGGTAAAGGCGCGTCCCCTCGGGCAGCGCCAGCACGCGATCGACCATCTGGCTGACGGTCTGGCTCTCGATCGGCAGGCCGGTCGCCGGCGAATAGGCGATGCCGACCCGCGCGAACAGGAGGCGCATATAGTCGTAGATCTCGGTGACGGTGCCGACCGTCGAGCGCGGGTTCTTCGACGTCGTCTTCTGCTCGATCGAGATCGCCGGCGACAGGCCGTCGATCTGGTCGACATCCGGCTTCTGCATCATCTCCAGGAACTGGCGCGCATAGGCCGAGAGGCTCTCGACATAGCGGCGCTGGCCCTCGGCATAGATCGTATCGAAGGCGAGCGAGGACTTGCCCGAGCCGGAAAGACCGGTCAGCACCACGAGCTTGTCGCGCGGCAGGTCGACATCGATATTCTTGAGATTGTGCTCGCGGGCGCCGCGAACAGAAATGAACTTGCCGGTGTTTCCGCCCGACGAAGCCTTGTCAGCGTGTGATGCCATTTCCTGTCGGTCCATCGGGGAGGGCGGCGAAAGCCGAACTGCAAATCTAGGCGTTGTGCGTCGCGAGACAAGACGGCGCCGAGGACCCGCTGGTCCGCGCCGCGACTCGCCCTTAGCGGAGCGGAACCGATCTTGCCAGCGCCAATGCGATTGTCTAGAACAAATAAGGAACAATGACCCTTCAGGGTCAACAGCCGCCTTGTGGACAAGCCGCGAAGGCGGGCGAAAGCGGCGGCGATTTTGTCTAGGCTGCGGCAGGAACGGCGGCGCCTGCGCTCCAGTGCAAGCGGCTGCCCAAGAGGAAAGGAAAGCGCATGGCCGGTAGCGTCAACAAGGTGATCCTGGTCGGCAATCTCGGGCGCGACCCGGAAGTGCGCCGCTCGCAGTCGGGCGACCCGATCGTCAATCTCAACATCGCCACCTCGGAGACCTGGCGCGACCGTCAAAGCGGCGAGCGCAAGGAGCGGACCGAGTGGCACCGCGTCGTGATCTTCAACGAGAACCTCGCCAAGATCGCCGAGCAGTATCTGAAGAAGGGCTCCAAGGTCTATATCGAGGGCCAGCTGCAGACCCGCAAATGGCAGGACCAGTCGGGCCAGGAGAAGTACACCACCGAAGTGGTGCTGCAGCGTTTCCGCGGCGAGCTGACGCTGCTCGACGGCCGTTCCGGCCCGTCCGAGGGCGGCGGCGACTATGACAGCGGCGGCGCCAGCGATTTCGGCCGCTCCAGCCCGCTCGAAGCCCCGCGCGGCGGTGGCGGCGCGCGCCAGCCGGCCGCCTCCAGCTCCTACGCCGCCGATCTCGACGACGACATTCCGTTCTAGGCGGAGGCAACGATGTCTGACGACGCGCCGGCGAACCCGACTTGTTTCTACATTGGTCCGATCGGGGCCATGGATTCGTCAGTTAGGCGTCGATCCGACAATGTCCTGCGTCACGTCATAGAGGAGGCCGCGCCATCTGGGATCACTGTCGTACGAGCAGACATGATTTCCCGCGATGGTGGGATAACTCAGCAAATAATCGAGTATCTCGCTCAAAGTGAGATTGTGATTTGTGACCTGACGGGCGCCAACGCCAATGTCATGTATGAACTTGGGATTAGGCACGCGCTCGACAAGCCCACATTGCTAATATGCGAACAAGGCGAAAGTGTTCCTTTTGACCTATCGGGCGAGCGCGTGATTTTTGTCGATACGAAGGATTTGGCAAGCGTTGCCCGGTGCAAGTGCGAAATTCGAGAGAGAATTTCTTCGTATCTATCGGGAATGGTGAAGATACACTCTCCAGTGGGCAGGGCGGGAATAGTTGGAGATTTGCGGGCGTCGGGGGTCAACGAGATACTGAGTGAGATTCACAAGAATTCTGAGGCTGCCGCTGAGTTTGCGGAATTCTTTGATGTTATGCATGACGCGCCAGATCTCGACCCTATTGAGGCTGAACTCAAGATATTGAATCAGCAAAGTCTGGACAATTTTAAGTATATGGCTGCACTTCTATCTTCGTTGCGCGCAGAAGTGATTGATATTAAAGAGAGAATGGCGGAGCAGACGCCTAAGTTGCCGGACCCAGTCTAGGCGCATGCCCGTCCTGCCGGATGTCCTGGCGCCGAGGCTCGACATCGTCTTCTGCGGCACCGGGGCGGGGGCCTGGTCGGCGCGGGTCGGCGCCTATTATGCCAAACCGGGCAACAAGTTCTGGCCGACGCTTCATGCCGTCGGCCTGACGCCGCATCTGCTGGCGCCGCTCGCCTATCGCGAGGTGCTCGGCTACGGCATCGGCCTCACCGATGTCGCCAAGGAACATGTGGGCCAGGACGACGCGATCGATCTTTCGCGCGTCGATGCCGCGGCGCTGCATGAAAAGATCGTCCGATACGCGCCGCGCCGCATCGCCTTCACCTCGAAGCGCGCCGCGAGCCTCGCGCTCGGCAGGCCGACATCGCGCATCCCCTATGGCGTCACCGGAGACCGGATCGGCCCGGCCGTTGTCCATGTGATGACCTCGCCATCCGGCGCCGCCGGCTCCTACTGGTCGCTCGTCCCTTGGCAGGAATTGGCCGCGGCGCGGTCTTCCGATGTGGCGCCGCGTGTTGAAGTCGCGCCGCCCGACCGGTAGATCAGGGCGGATACGGAAAGACGGGCGGGAGGCGGCATGAACCAGGCGCAGAGCGCGCTGCAGGCGACGTTCGGACGGGCGGTCGCCGCCTATCAGGCTGGCCGTCTCAACGAGGCGGAGCAGCAGTGCCGGCTGGTCGTCGCCGCGATGCCGAAGCTGTTCGATGCCCGCTTCCTGATGGGCCTGGTCCAGGCAGGGCAGGGCAATCACCGGGGAGCGATCGAGAGCTTCGACCGCGCGCTCGCTATCCGGCCGAAGGTCGCGGACGTGCTGGCGGCGAAGGCGGCCTCCGAACAGGCGCTTGGCAAGCTCGCCCAGGCGCTCGCCAGCTATGACGCGGCGCTCCTCGCCGCGCCGGCGAGCCCCGAGCTCGCCTATAACCGGGCGACCGTGCTTGAGGCGATGGGCCGCCTCGACGACGCCCTCGCGGGCTATGGCGCGGCGCTCGCGCGGCGGGCGGATTTCGTCGAGGCGCTGAACAATCGCGGCGTGCTGCTGCAGGCGTCCGGCCAGACCGACGCCGCTTTGGCGGATTATGACCGGGCGCTCGTTGCGCGCCCCGCACATGTGCCGGTCCTTCACAACCGCGCCCGACTGCTGCGCGATCTCGGCCGTGCCGACGAGGCGCTGCGGACCATCGAGCGCGCGCTCGCCGCCGCGCCTGGCAGGCCGGATCTTCTCAACAGCCGCGGGTTGATCCTGCTCGCCGCGGGCCGGGTCGAGGAGGCGCTTGCGAGCTTCGAGCGCGGTCTCGCAGCGTCGCCGTCGGACCCGACGCTTCTCACCAACACGGCGAAGACGCTGCTGCAACTCGGGCGCGCGGCCGAGGCGTTGGCGGCGATCGAGACGGCTCCGGCAGCGCGCCGCGCCGAGCCGGATCTCGCGGTGCTCGAAGGCAGCGCGCTCTATGAGCTGCAGCGCTACGAGGACGCCGTTACCGCCATCGACCGCGGCCTCGGCGGCAAGCGCGAGCATGCCGGGCTGCTGACCGATCGCGCGAATGCGCTGCGCGAATGCGGCCGGCTCGAGGAGGCGCTGGCCGACTATGATCGCGCGCTGGCGCTCGAGCCGGGCCGCCCCGCTGCCGTCTATGGCCGCGCGACGCTGCTGCTCTTCCTCGGCCGCCATGCCGAAGGCTGGCCGGGCTTCGAGGAGCGGCGGATCACGCCGGTCTGGCGGCCGCGCGAGGCAGGGACGCCGGAATGGGACGGCAGCCCGCTGGCGGGTCGGCGCCTGCTGCTGCATGCCGAGCAGGGGCTGGGCGACACCATCCAGTTCGTGCGCTTCGCCGCGCTGATCGCCGAGCGGGGCGAGACGATCGTCGTCGAAGTCCCCGAGAGCCTCAAGGCGCTCGTCGCCGGGATCGGAGGTCTCGAGGTCGTCGCCCGGCAGGAGCCTCCGCCGCCGCACGACGTGCATGCCTCGCTGATGAGCCTGCCGCATCTTCTCGGCCTCGGCGACGATCTCCTCGCCGGCCGCGTGCCCTATTTCGCCGCGGACCCGGCGCGTGTGGCAGCCTGGCGGGAGCGGCTGCCGAAAGGCCCGTTCCGCATCGGCATCGCCTGGCAGGGCAATCCGAACGCGGCCGTCGACCGGCTGCGCTCGGTGCCGCTCGCCGCATTCGCGCCGCTCGCGGCTCTTCCGGGCGTCGAGCTCGTCAGCCTGCAGAAGGGCGCCGGCATCGAGCAACTCGCAGCGCTGCCCGCCGGCATGACGGTTACTGTCTTGCCGGATGATTTCGCGTCTGGGCCGGATTCCTTCATGGATACGGCGGCGGTCATGGCCAATCTCGACCTCGTGGTCTCGATCGATTCCGCCGTCTCGCATCTCGCCGGTGCGCTCGGCCGGCCGCTGATCGTCGCGCTGAAGCAGGTGCCGGAATGGCGATGGGGGCCGAGCGCCGAGCGCTCGGCCTGGTATCCTTCGGCGCGGCTGATGCGACAGGCGCGGCGCGGCGACTGGGACGAACTGTTCGGCCGCATCGCCGCCGCCGTCGCTGCGCTCAAGGATGGGAGATGACGGCATGAACGCGACCGTCGAGAGCTTCTATCGCTACCCGGTCAAGGGCTTCTCGCCCGAGGCGCTTCAAAGTGCGCCGCTCGCCCGGCATGCGACCATCCCCGGCGACCGCGTTTATGCGATCGAGAACGGGCCGTCGGGCTTCGATCCCGAGGCGCCCGCCTATCAGCCGAAGACCAAGTTCCTCTGCCTGATGAAGAATGCGCGGCTGGCGAAGCTGCGCACCACGCTCGACCCGCAGACGCATGACTGGCGCGTCGAGGGCGATGCGGTGGCGACGTTCCGTCTGTCCTCCGAGGACGGACGGGCGGCGGCCGAGGCGTTTCTCACCGATTTCATGGCGGAAGAGCTGCGTGGCCCGCTGAAGGTGCTGGCCGCGCCGGGCCACAGCTTCTCCGATGTCGGCAAGCCGCTGGTCTCGATCATCAATCTCGCGACCGTCGCCGCGCTCGGCCTGGCGCTCGGCCGCAGCGTCGATCCGCTCCGCTTCCGCGCCAATGTCTATCTGACCGGCCTGCCGCCCTTCGTGGAACTCGACTGGGTCGGGAAGCGCGCGGCGCTGGGCACGGCGGAGATCGCCATCGTCAAGCGCACCCGCCGCTGCGTCGCGACCAATGTCGATCCCGTCACCGCGGAGCGGGACATGGAAATCCCGGCGAGCCTCATGAGGCTCTATGACCATATGGATTGCGGCGTCTATGCCGAAGTCAGGGCCGGCGGCATGCTCAATGTGGGTGATGCACTGGTCCTCTCCTGAAGGAAGGTCGCGGCATGTCGTGGGCTCCGCTGCTCGAAGCCTCTCCGGTCATCCAGCTTCATGCCTTCGCGGCGCTGGCGGCGCTCGCCATCGGCATCGTGCAGTTCGCGGCGCCGAAGGGGACGCTGCCGCATCGCTCGGTCGGCTGGCTCTGGGTTCTCCTGATGGTCGTCGTCGCCGGCTCGTCCTTCTGGATCCATACGATCCGCACCTTCGGCCCGTTCAGCCTGATCCATCTCCTGTCGATCCTGACGCTGGTCGTGCTGCCTAACCTCGTCATGAAGGCGCGCCGCCATGAGGTCGGCATGCACCGTCATCTCGCGCGCAATCTCTTCATCGGCGCGCTGGTGATCGCCGGCATCTTCACGCTGCTGCCGGGCCGCAGCATGCACGAGGTCGTGTTCGGCCGGCCGGCGGTGGAAACGGGGCCGGGCTAGAGCGCTCCGGGGAAGGCGGTCTTGGCGATCGCCACGATGCCGTCGGCGACGAACTGCACCGAGAGCGCCGCGAGCAGCACGCCGAGGAGGCGCGTGAGGACGATGCGGCCCGTATCGCCGAGCGCGCGATCGAGCGGGCCGGCCGCCATGAAGACGAGCAGGCAGCAGAGGATCAGCAGCGCGACGATGACGAGGAGGCCGACGAGGCTCAGCGTATCCGGTGCGCCGGACGCGATCAGGATCGTCGCCGAGATCGCGCCAGGCCCCGATATGAGCGGGATCGCGAGCGGGAAGATCGCGAGATGGCGCACGTCGTCCTGGTCGAAGGAGGTCTCCTCGATCGCCCGGTCGGCGCTCGCCTGCTTGCGCTTGTCGCGCCGCTCGAAGACCATTTCGAAGGCGATGCGGAAGAGAAGCAGCCCGCCGGCGATGCGGAAGGCGGGGATCGAGATGCCGAGAAAGGTGATCAGCTTCTCGCCGACCAGCGCGAAGGCGACCAGCACCAGCATGGCGGTGATGGTCGCGCGGATCGCGGTCTGCCGGCGCTGCAGGTCGGTCATGCCGCGCGTCAGGCCGACGAAGATCGGCGCGAGGCCGATCGGGTCGATGGTGACGGCCAGCGTCACGAGCGCATTCAGCAGATAGTCACCCACAATCGGTCCCCGGAGGCGGCGCGCCGGCGCCGCGCTTCGAAGCTTGGCACGGCTGCGGCGGCGCTACCAGTCCGCGGCGCCCGGCGTCCAGAATCCGTAAGTGCAGCCGCCCTCCACCGGGCGGGTGGGATCGATCATCGCCGCCCAGCCCTCGGAGACCGCAAAACAGTCATGCGGGTCCTCGGCCACCAGCTTGTAGTCGGTCCCGTCGGTCCTGTACCAGGGCAGGAACAGCCCGGCGCCCTTCTCGACGACCGGAATGTCCGGGTCGACGGCGGGGAGCTCGTCCGGATAGCTGCCCGTTGCCGCATGGGCCGCGAGCACCGCGTCGTTCAGCGTCTGCAGCAACCGGATATTGCGCTCATAGCCGAAGATCAGCGGGTCCGGCGGGCGCTTCAGCTCGGCGATGCGCGCCTTGGCTCGTGTGGCGAGGGCGGCGGCATCGGCGCTTTTCCAGTCGAAGGCCCTGCTCTCGATCTGAGGCAGGCAGGCCGCGAAGCCGGCCGAATAGACCAGCGCGCCCTTCCAGTTCACGTGATAGGGCGTGTCGTAGCGGTATTGCACCGGCACGATGGCGCCGATCGGGTCGCAATGGATCGGCGAGCCGGCCGTGTCGGCGGCGCGCGCGAGATCGATGATCCGCTGCCAGTATTCCGGCGTGAAGATCGTGCCGGAATCGTCCTCCACGATCACGGGCCAGGTCAGGATCAGGCTCGCCCCCTTCGCCTCCACCACCTTGCGGGCGTCGGCCAGCGCGCCGGCGGCATAGGGCGTGACGATCGGCTGCGCCGGAGTCGTGGCGGCGCGCATGTCCGCCTCGGCGTCCTTCGGCGTCTGGAGCATCAGCTCCTTGTCGCCATGCGCATTCATGGTCGAATAGTCGTAGGGTGCGTGCACGTCGTCCGGCGCGCCGGAGGCGCGGGCCGCCTTCCAGTCGTCGAGCAGCGTCGCGAGTGGTCGCGCCGGGCTGGGACGCGTGCCGAGGATCTCGCCGATGCGGTTGCCGACGCCGTCGAGGACGTTGAGCGGATGAGCGGCGGCGGCGAGGCGGGCGAGCCGCGTGGACGGGATCGCGTCCGCATAGGGATAGAGGAAGGCGAGGAAGGTCTCCGCCGAAAGGTCGGTGACGGCGGTGCGGCTGTAATGCTCGAACTCGAGCGGCATCACCACGCGGTCATTGGCGTCCACGAAGCCGTCGAGCTGCGCCAAGAGCAGGTCGATATCGAGGCCGGCATGCATGCCGAAATTGAGCACCGTCTCGCCGGTCGCGCGGGTCACGGCGCCGCCATCGAGGCCGAACAGCGTGCCCGAGCCGGCGGCGACCAGCGTCTTGCGCGCGTCGGGCGCGAGCGGCTTCACGATGTCGGCGTAGAAGTGCCGGCGGAGCGTCAGGATATCGTAGAGCCACCACTGCGCGCGGCTCCAGGCGCCGAGCTGGAACGTCACCAGTCCGGCATAGAGCAGCGGTCCGATGATCGCGGCGAACGCCATGGTGGCGAGCGAGCGACGGGCGCCCTTCGTCAGCGCGGCGCGCAGGCGGGCCCTGCCGCTAGAAGCGGAAATAGATGAACTCATTGGTCGAGGTCTGGCCCGTGAAGGCGAGCAAGGCAAGGCCGAAGATGAGGCCGCACCAGAGCGCCGCCCGGAAGGCGGCGCGCCGGTTGGGCAGGATGGTGACGCCGGCGATGAGCGCCGCCGGCGGGGCGAGGAACGAGACGAGGGCGGCGAGGCCGACCAGCGCCATCATGCGATTGAGGTTGGCGACCGTCAGGAAGGGCCGGTAGCTATCGCTGAACATGCCTGCCGGGTCGACCATCGCGTGGAGATGGATCATCGCGTCGCCGAGCGTCGCCGAGCGGAACAGGATCCAGGCGAAGGTCACGAAGAGGAAGGTGAGCGGCCAGGCGATGGCGCGCGGCAGGCGCGGCATGCCGCTGCGGGCCCAGAAGCGGTTCACAGCGAGGCCGAGGCCATGCACCAGACCCCAGACGACGAAGCCCCAGCCGGCGCCGTGCCAGATGCCGCCGATCAGCATGGTGGCGACGAGGTTCGCATAGGTGCGGACGCTGCCGTGGCGGTTGCCGCCGAGCGGGATATAGACATAGTCGCGCAGCCAGTTGGACAGCGTGATGTGCCAGCGGCGCCAGAATTCCTGGATCGAGCGCGACTTGTAGGGCGAGGCGAAGTTGAGCGGCAGACGGATGTTGAACAGCATGCCGAGGCCGATCGCCATGTCGCTGTAGCCGGAAAAATCGAAATAGATCTGGAAGGAATAGCCGAAGGCCGAGAGCCAGGCGGTCCAGAAGCCGAGCGCCTCCTGGTCGGCGAAGAACGGCTTCACATAGATCCCGAGCGGATCGGCGATCAGCACCTTCTTGGCGAGGCCGACCGAGAACAGCGCGAGGCCGAAGCAGATATTGCGCACCCGCGGCGTGAACACCCGCTTCAGGTCCACCTGCCGGCTGATCGGCAGATAGGAGGTGATCGGGCCCGCGATGAGATGCGGGAAGAAGAACAGGAAGAAGACGTAATTGCCGAGGTTCGGCCGCCGGATGCGGCCGCGATGGACGTCGATCAGGAAGGCGATCTGCTGGAAGGTGAAGAAGGAGATCGCGAGCGGCAGATGGCGGAATTCGCCATGCGAGACTTCGCGGCCGAAGGCAGTGTTCACCGTGTCGGTCAGGAAGTCGAAATATTTGAAATAGCCGAGGAGGGCGACGTCGAAGACGATGCCCGCGACGAGATAGAGCTTCGCGTGGCGGCCGCGCTCGATGGCCATCGCCAGCGCGAAATTGGCGGCGAGCGAGACCGCGAGCACCACGACGTCGAGAAATCCCGAGATCGTGTAGAACACGACCGAGGCGAAGATCAGGAAGATCTTGGCCGCGAGATCCGACTGCCGCGCCAGCACCCAGGTCACGAGCGTGACGACGGGCAGGAACAGGAAGATGAACTCGGGCGAGGAAAAGAGCATCGACGGCGTAAGGCGAGGAGGTACAGCTGGACCACGATTGGGGCGTGAAGCGCATCGTCGCCGCCGTCGCCCGTCGAACGCGGCTATCTCGCATGCCGGGCGAGAGGGCGCAAGCGCCCCGGCTGGACGCCGTTTCGCTGCCGTCCGCCTCGCAGGGCGGTGGATTCGAGTGGCAAAAGGCGCGGAAATCCGTCAGGTCGGCGAGCATTCCTTGAACCGCCGCAATGCGGTCCCTATGATCGCGCGCAACGAAACCTGATTCCGGAAACATCTGTTGTCCGATACCAACGAGCCGCCGCGCCAGGACGAGCCCGGCGACGGCCGGCCTTCCGAATTTGAAGGCATCTCCATCTCCGACGAGATGAAGCGCAGCTTCCTCGACTACGCCATGAGCGTGATCGTCAGCCGCGCGCTTCCCGACGCGAGGGACGGCCTCAAGCCTGTGCACCGCCGCATCCTGCATTCGATGAACGAGCAGGGCTATGACTGGAACAAGCCGTTCCGCAAGTCGGCCCGCGTCGTCGGCGACGTCATCGGTAAGTACCATCCGCATGGCGACCAGTCGGTGTATTTCGCCCTCGTCCGCATGGCGCAGGATTTCTCCATGCGCGTCATGCTGGCCGACGGCCAGGGCAATTTCGGCTCCGTCGACGGCGACAGCCCCGCGGCCATGCGATACACCGAGGTCCGCCTCGCCAAGGCGGCGCATTCGCTGCTCGAGGATATCGACAAGGACACGGTCGACTTCCAGGACAACTATGACGGTTCGGAGCGCGAGCCCGTCGTCCTGCCGGCGCGCTTCCCGAACCTCCTGGTCAACGGCGCCGGCGGCATCGCCGTCGGCATGGCGACCAACATTCCGACGCACAATCTCGGCGAGGTGATCGACGCCTGCATCGCCTATATCGCCGATCCGGCCATCTCGATCGCCGATCTCATGGAGATCGTGCCCGGTCCCGATTTCCCGACCGGTGGACTGATCCTCGGCCGCGCCGGCATCCGCGCCGCCTATCAGGACGGACGCGGCTCGATCCTGATGCGCGGCCGCGTGACGACCGAGACGATCCGCAAGGAGCGCGAGGCGCTCGTCATCACCGAGATCCCGTATCAGGTGAACAAGGCGGTCATGATCGAGAAGATCGCCGAACTGGTGCGCGACAAGCGCATCGAGGGCATCTCCGACATCCGCGACGAGAGCGACCGCCAGGGCATGCGCGTCGTCATCGAACTGAAGCGCGACGCGGTCGCCGACGTGGTGCTCAACCAGATCTACCGCTTCTCGCCGCTGCAGACCTCGTTCGGCGTCAACATGGTGGCGCTCTCGGGCGGCCGCCCGATGCTGATGAACCTGAAGGACCTCATCCAGGCCTTCGTCGCCTTCCGCGAAGAAGTGGTGACGCGGCGGACGCGGTTCCTGCTCAACAAGGCGCGCGACCGCGCCCATGTGCTCGTCGGCCTCGCCATCGCCGTCGCCAATATCGACGAGATCATCCAGCTCATCCGCACCGCGCCGGACCCGACCACGGCGCGCGAACGGCTGATGGCGCGCCATTGGCCGGCGCTCGACGTCGCGCCGCTGATCGCGCTCATCGACGACCCGCGCCATCGCCTCGCCGAAGACGGCACCTACCAGCTGTCGGACGCACAGGCCCGCGCGATCCTGGACCTTCGCCTGCAGCGCCTCACGGCGCTCGGCCGCGACGAGATCGCCGACGAGCTCAACAAGATCGGCGTCGAGATCGCCGACTATCTCGACATTCTGCGCTCGCGCGCCCGTGTCATGGGCATCATCCGCGACGAGCTGACCGCGGTGCGCGACGAGTTCGCAACCCCGCGCAAGACCGAGATCCTCGAAGGCGGCGCCGATTTCGAGGACGAGGACCTGATTCAGCGCGAGGACATGGTCGTCACCGTCAGCCATGAGGGCTATATCAAGCGCGTCCCGCTCGCGACCTATCGCGCGCAGAACCGCGGCGGCAAGGGCCGTTCGGGCATGGCGACGAAGGACGAGGATTTCGTCACGCGCCTGTTCGTCGCCTCGACGCATACGCCCGTGGTGTTCTTCTCCTCGCGCGGCATCGCCTACAAGATGAAGGTCTGGCGGCTTCCGCTCGCGGCGCCGCAGGCGCGTGGCAAGTTCCTCAACAATCTCCTGCCTCTCCAGGACGGCGAGCGGATCACTTCGATCCTGCCGCTGCCGGAGGACGAGGCGAGCTGGGAAACGCTCGACGTCATGTTCGCCACCACGCGGGGCACCGTGCGGCGCAACAAGCTGAGCGACTTCGTCCAGGTCAACCGCAACGGCAAGATCGCGATGAAGTTCGACGAGGAGGGCGACGCGATCGTCGATGTCCAGCTCTGCTCGGAACAGGACGACGTGCTGCTGACGACGGCGGCGGGCCAGTGCATCCGCTTCGAGGTCACCGATGTGCGCGTCTTCAAGGGGCGCGATTCGACCGGTGTCCGCGGCATTGCGCTCAGCGAGGGCGACCGCGTCATCTCCATGGCCATCCTGCGCCATTTCGATGCGAGCGCCGACGAGCGGTCCGCCTATCTCAAGATGAGCCGGGCGGTGCGCGGCGAGGCGGATAGCGAAGAGCCGGTCGCCGACGCCGACGAGAACGAGACGCCGAATGGCGAGCTCTCGCAGGAGCGCTACAGCAAGATGGGCGCCGCCGAGCAGTTCGTCCTGACGATCTCGGAAAATGGCTACGGTAAGCGCACCTCGTCCTTCGAGTATCGCGTCACCAATCGCGGCGGCAAGGGCATCGTCGCCATGGCGGTCAACGAACGCAACGGCCAGCTCGTGGCGTCCTTCCCGGTCGAGGACAGCGACCAGATCATGCTCGTCACCGATGGCGGGCAGATGATCCGCATGCCGGTCGGCGGCGACAAGCCTGTCCGCATCGTCTCGCGCGGCTCGCAAGGCGTGATCGTCTTCGACACGGCCGAGGGCGAGAAGGTCGTCTCGGTCGATCGTCTCGGCGAGACCGTCGAGGATGCAGAGCCTGGCGTCGAATAGACGCTGTCGCCCGGTCTTCAGCAAAAGAAAAACGCCGGCGTGAGCCGGCGTCTTAGTTGACGGGGGAGGTCTTTTCTTGATCGGTCGGGGTTTACCGAGGTCAGGAAGAAGAGGGGCCCGGGCTCAGTTGGCGGGCGAGGGAACGCGCGTCAGGATCGACATGCCTTCACCGCGCTGCTCGATGGTGATCTCCGGGCTGCCGCCGAGATCGGCCATGACCGTGAGCCGGTCGGCCTTCTTGGCAGCGGGGGCGCGCATGTCGTTCAGAACGCCGGCGCCGGCCACGCCTACGGCGATGGTGGCCACCGCCGAGGTCGCAAGGATCAGACTATGAAACCATGTCGTCATTGCCGCTCTCCGTATCGCGGACGATCTGAACTTGGACACATCACGCCATCGGGGCTATGAACCGCATCACTACGCGCTGTTCATCTGCCCTTCACTTGGGCTGACAACGTCGCGAAATCGAGGCGGTTCCGCGGAATGTCAGCGGCGGGGCCGGTCACAGCTTCGCGATCATGTGAGACATCGAACGGAGATCATGCCGATGCCGCCGATCCGGACCGGCTTTTTCCCGGGCTCCTTCGATCCGATCACCAACGGCCATGCCGAGATCCTCGCGGCGGCGCTCGCCCTCTGCGACCAGGTGGTGGTCGGCATCGGAACCCATCCCGGCAAGGTGCCGCTCTTCAGCTTCGAGGAGCGGGTGGCGCTGATCGAGACGCTCGCCGCGACCATCGAGGGCGGGGCAGGGCGCGTCTCGACCATCGCCTTCGACGGGCTCACCATCGACGCCGCGCGGCAGGCAGGTGCCGGCATCCTGATCCGGGGGCTGCGCGACGGCACCGATCTCGATTACGAGATGCAGCTTTCCGGCATGAACGGCGCCATGGCGCCGGACATCCGCACCATCTTCGTGCCCGCTTCGCCGGCGACGCGCCCGATCACCGCGACGCTCGTGCGCCAGATCGCCAAGCTCGGCGGCGACGTCACGCCCTTCGTGCCGGACTTCGTCGCCCGAAAGCTGACACAAAAATTCGCTTCCTGACCGCGCCCGCCCGTCATCCCGCCATTCCAGGCGAACAACCGGAGACTTCCGTGACCCGATTCTTCAGCATGATGGCGGCGATGCTCGCCGTCTTCCTCGCCGTCGCCCCTGCGATGGCCGCCTCCGAGACGCTCGATCCCGAGAACACGATCTATCTCGACCTCAAGGACGGACGCGTCGTCATCAAGCTGCGACCGGACCTCGCGCCGAAGCATGTCGCGCAGATCAAGAAGCTGACCCGCGAAGGCTTCTACAACGGCATCGTCTTCCACCGCGTGATCGACGGCTTCATGGCGCAGACCGGCGATCCGACCGGCACCGGCATGGGCGGCTCCAAGCTCCCCGACATTCCGGCCGAGTTCTCGAACGCCCATTTCGGCCGCGGCACGGTCGGCATGGCGCGGTCGCAGGACCCGAACAGCGCCAATTCGCAGTTCTTCATCATGTTCGCCGATGGCGGCTTCCTCGACGGCCAGTACACGGTCTGGGGCGAGGTGGTGAGCGGCATGGACCATGTCGACAAGATCAAGAAGGGCGAGCCGCCGGCCAATCCCGACAAGATCGTCAAGATGCAGGTCGCGGCCGACGCGAAGTAACGCGGCCGCTGCGGTGATCGGGCCGTCGCTTGCCGATTGGGCTCGCGGCGGACGCCGATTGATGGCAGAAGCCTTCCCGAAATTCCCCGAATGGAGATTGAACACGTGGCCGATATCAAGGACCCGGAAAACACGCTGATCCTGGAGACGACCAAGGGCACGGCGGTGATCGAGCTTCGCCCCGACCTCGCCCCGAACCATGTCGCGCGCATCAAGGAGCTGGCGCGCGAGAAGTTCTATGACGGCGTCGTCTTCCATCGCGTGATCGACGGCTTCATGGCGCAGACCGGCGATCCCACCGGCACCGGCATGGGCGGCTCGGGCAAGAAGCTGAAGGCCGAATTCAACCGCGAGCCGCATCTGCGCGGCACGCTGTCGATGGCCCGCGCCCAGAACCCGGATTCGGGCGACAGCCAGTTCTTCATCTGCTTCGCCGACGCCCGCTTCCTCGACGGTCAGTACACCGTCTGGGGCAAGGTGATCGAGGGCATGGAGAATATCGACAAGATCAAGCGCGGCGAGCCCGTCAAGGACCCCGACCAGATCGTCACGCTCCGCGTCGCCGCCGACGTGGCGTAAGGCGCTCCGAGCCTTTCGCGCGGGCCTCCGCCCGCGCTGACACACTGACCGGGCGCCCGTCGGGCGCCAGATGCTTTCGAGAGACCGTGGCGCGTCGACCTTTTCGATTTCGATCTGCCGGACGAGCGTATCGCGCTTCGGCCGGCCCGCCCGCGCGATGCCGCGCGCCTGCTCGTCGTGAAGCCGGGCGCGGCGCCGGAAGATCGCATCGTCCGCGAACTGCCCGACCTGCTCAGGCCCGGCGATGCGCTGGTCTTCAACGATACGCGCGTCATCCCCGCGCAGCTCTTCGGCGAGCGGGTGCGCGACGGCGTCTCGGCCCGCGTCGGCGTCACGCTGCACATGCGCGAGGCGGGCGACCGCTGGCGCGCCTTCCTGCGTCCGGCAAAGAAGATCGCCGCCGGCGACCGCATCCTGTTCGGCGAGACGGCCGACCGCGCCTGCCTCGTCTCCGGCCTCGCGGCGACCGTCGCGGAGAAGGGGGACGCCGGCGAGGTCGTGCTCGCCTTCGACCTCTCCGGCCCCGACCTCGACGCCGCCATCGCGGCGCTCGGCCATATTCCGCTGCCGCCCTATATCGCCTCCAAGCGGGCCGAGGACGCGGAGGACCGCGACGATTATCAGACGATCTATGCCCGCGAGGAGGGCGCCGTGGCAGCGCCGACCGCCGGCCTCCATTTCACGCCGGAACTCTTCGAGCGGCTCGATGCGCGCGGCGTCGAGCGGCATTTCGTGACGCTGCATGTCGGGGCCGGCACGTTCCTCCCGGTGAAAGCCGACGACACCGCCGATCACCGCATGCATGCCGAGCGCGGCGAGGTCTCCGCGGCCACCGCCGACGCGCTCAACGCCGTGCGCGCCCGCGGCGGCCGCGTCGTCGCCGTCGGCACCACCTCGCTTCGCCTACTGGAGAGCGCCGCCGGAGAGGATCGCGTCATCCGCCCATTCAGCGGCCCGACGAGCATCTTCATCACGCCCGGCTACCGCTTCCGCGCGATCGATCTCTTGATGACCAATTTCCACCTGCCGCGCTCGACGCTCTTCATGCTGGTCTCGGCCTTCTCGGGCCTCGAGACCATGCGCGAGGCCTATGGCCATGCGATCCAGAACGGCTACCGCTTCTACTCCTACGGCGATGCGTCGCTGCTCTTCCCTGCCGAGGCCGAATGACCGATCGTTTCGCTTTCACCCTGCTGAAGACCGATGGCGGGGCGCGCCGGGGGCGCATCGACATGCCGCGCGGCACCATCCGCACACCGGCCTTCATGCCGGTCGGCACCGCGGGCACGGTCAAGGCGATGTATCCCGGGCAGGTGCGCGAGCTCGGCGCCGATATCATCCTCGGCAACACCTATCATCTGATGCTGCGGCCGGGTGCCGAGCGGGTGGCAAAGCTCGGCGGGCTGCATGTCTTCGCCAACTGGCCGCATCCGATCCTGACCGATTCCGGCGGCTTCCAGGTCATGTCGCTCGCCCAGCTGCGGAAGCTCGACGAGAACGGCGTCACCTTCCAGAGCCATATCGACGGCCGTCGCTATGAGATGACGCCGGAGCGCTCGGTCGAGATCCAGGGCCTGCTCGGCAGCGACATCCAGATGCAGCTCGACGAATGCGTCGCGCTGCCGGCCGAAGAGAATGAGATCGAGCGCGCAATGCAGCTGTCGCTGCGCTGGGCGGAGCGCTCGAAGGCGGCGTTCGGGGATCAGCCCGGCAAGGCGATCTTCGGCATCGTGCAGGGCGGCGACAATGAACGCCTTCGCGCCGAATCCGCCTCCGCTCTCGCCGCCATGGACTTCAAGGGCTATTCGATCGGCGGCCTCGCGGTCGGCGAGCCGCAGGCGGTGATGCTGCGCATCCTCGAGATGACGACGCCGATCCTGCCGAAGGAGAAGCCGCGCTACCTGATGGGCGTCGGCACGCCGGAGGACATCCTGGAATCCGTCGCGCGCGGCGTCGACATGTTCGACTGCGTCATGCCGACCCGCGCGGGCCGGCATGGCCTCGCCTTCACGCGCTTCGGCAAGGTAAACCTCAAGAACGCGCGCCACGCCGAGGATCACCGTCCGCTCGACGAGAGCTCGGACTGCCCGGCGAGCCGCGACTATTCCCGCGCCTATCTGCACCACCTCTTCAAGGCTGGCGAGACGCTGGCCGCTATGCTGCTGACCTGGAACAACCTCGCCTACTATCAGAGCCTGATGGCCGGCATTCGCGCCGCCATCGACGAAGATCGGTTCGAAGACTTCCGTCAGGCGACCAAGGAAGGCTGGGCGAGAGGCGACATCGCACCGCTCTGAGGCCCGACAGCCTCCCGGCTCTGAGCCTGATTTTCAGCCCTCCAATTGATTTCGCCCAAGGCTCGTCCGGCCGATTGCGTTAGGATGGCGGCATCCTGGCGAGAGCGAGATGGCGAAGATGGCGGCAGCGGACGGACGCGGCGGCGCCGGGCTTGGCGCCGGGCTTGGCGCCGCAACTGGTGACGCCGGCTTTGCGAGCCGCACGGTCGATGCCGTTCTCGCGGACTTCGACACGGCGCCGGGCGGCTTGTCGGAGTCCGAGGCGGCGGCGCGGCTTGCCCGAAGCGGCCCCAACCGCCTGCCCGAACCGCGCAGCAAATCGCTCGTCGCGGTCGTCGCCGGCCAGTTCCGCAGTCCCTTCATCTATCTGCTGCTGATCGCCGCGGCGATTTCCTTCGCGCTCGGCCACGGCTCCGACGCCTGGTTCATCTTCATCGTGCTGGCGAGCAACGCTGCGATCGGCTCGTTTCAGGAATGGCGGGCGGAATCGCGGGCGCGGGCGCTGAAGTCGCTCATCCCGGTTGCCGCCTCGGTCCGGCGCGGCGGCGTGCTGACCCGGCTCGACGCGCGGCAACTGGTGCCGGGCGATATCGTCGAGATCGAGGGCGGCGCGCGCATTCCCGCCGATCTTCGGCTGGCCGAGGCCGTCGGCCTCTCGGTGGACGAAAGCCTGCTGACCGGCGAATCGCTGGCCGTGGAGAAAATCGCCGCGCCCCCGGCCGCCGCCGACGCTCCCCTCGGCGAGCGGGTGACGATGCTGCATGCCGGCACGGTGGCGGCGCGGGGCCGCGGCGTCGGGGTCGTCGTCGCGGCCGGCCGTGCGACGGTGATCGGGCAACTCGCCGCCAGCCTCGACACCGAGGACGTGCCGCCGCCGCTGATGGTGCGGATGGAGCGCTTCACGCGCGACGTCGCCCTTGTCACGCTGGTGCTGATCGCGATCATCGTCGCCGTCGAGGCGATGCGCGGCGCGCCGCCGGACCAGATCGTGCTCCTCGCCGTCGCGCTGGCCGTCTCGGCCATTCCCGAGGGGTTGCCCGTCGCCATGACCGTCGCGCTCTCGATCGCAATGCAGCGCATGGGGCGCCGCCAGGTGATCGTGCGCCACATGATGGCCGTCGAAGGCCTCGGCTCCTGCACGCTGATCGCGACCGACAAGACCGGCACGCTGACCGAGAACCGCCTGACGATCGAGCGCGTCTGGCTGCCAGGGCGCGGCGAGATCTCGGTTGCGGACGCCGCATCGGCGCCGGTTCTCGAGGCGGGTGCCTTCGCGAGCGAGATCGCGGCGCTCGACGGTGACCGTCTCAGCGGCGATGCCGTCGACCTCGCCTTCCACGCCGCCGCCGCGCGCCATCGGCAGGATGCGCTGTCCAGCGGGCCCGATCCTCTTGGCCGCATCCCCTATGAGGCGGAACGGCGCTATGCCGCCGCCTTCCACGGCGACGGCGACGGGATCGTCGCCTATGCCAAGGGCGCCCCGGAAACGATCGCCGGTCTTGCCGACGACGACGGCGCCGCGCTTGCCGCGGCGCGCGACCTCTCGGCGCGCGGGTTCCGCGTCATCGCCGTCGCGGCCGGTCCCGTCGCAGCCCTGGGCGAAGACGCACTGTCCGGACTCTCGCTCGTCGGGCTCGCCGGCCTGATCGACCCGCTGAGGGCAGGCGCGGCAGAGGCGGTGGCCGCGGCAGGGGAGGCGGGCATTCGCGTCGTCATGGTGACCGGCGACCATCCGCTGACCGCGCTCGCCATTGCGCGCGAGGTCGGCATCGCCGACGAGGCCGCGAGCGTCGTGAGCGGAACGGAACTCGCGGCTCTCGGAACACCCGCCGCCTTCGATGCCGCGACGGGTTCGGCGCGCGTCTTCGCCCGCATCGAGCCGCTGCAGAAGCTCGCGATCGTCGAGAGCCTCAAGCGCCAGGGACATGTCGTCGCCGTCACCGGCGACGGCGTGAACGATGCCGGTGCGCTGCATGCTGCCGATATCGGCGTCGCGATGGGGCGCGGCGGCACGGATATCGCCCGCGAGGCGGCCGGCCTCATCCTCGCCGATGACAACTTCGCCTCGATCGTCGCCGGCATCGAGGAAGGCCGGATCGCCTATGACAATGTCCGCAAGGTGATCCTGCTCGTCATCTCGACCGGCGCCGCCGAAATCCTCCTGATGCTGCTCGCGACGCTTGCCGGCCTGCCGCCACCGCTGACCGCAGTTCAACTGCTCTGGCTCAACCTCGTCACCAACGGCCTGCAGGACGTGGCGCTCGCTTTCGAAAAGGGCGAGAGGGGTGTCCTTCGCCGCCGCCCGCGACCGGCCGGCGCGCCGATCCTCGACGCGCCGATGATCCGCGCGGTCCTGGTCAGCGGCGGCGCGATCGGCCTCATCGCCTTCGCCTTCTATGCGGCAGCCCTCGCCGCGGGGCTGTCGCAGGCGGTGGCGCAGGGCGCGACGCTCTGGCTGCTCGTCTGGTGCGAGAATGCCCATTGCTTCAACTGCCGCTCGGAGACCCGCTCGGTGTTCCGCATCCCGCTCGGCAACAACCCGCTGCTCGTCGCCTCCGTCATCGGCGCGCAGACGCTCCAGATGCTGGCACCCGCGATCCCGCCGCTGCGCGATCTCCTGTCGCTGCAGGGGATCGGGCTCGCGGAGGGCCTGGCATTGTCGCTCGGGGGAATCGTGGTGCTGGCGGTGATGGAACTCTACAAGCGCATCACGGCGCCCCGGGCCGAGCCCGGCTAGATCGTCGGCGCCTCGTCCTTCAGCAGCTGGCAGCCGGAGATCTTCCAGGTCCCGTCGGCCTGCTTCTGGAAGCTGTAGAGCGCGATCCAGCCCGATCCGTCCGCGGCGGTGAGGTAAACTCTCTCCATCGGCCCGAGCGGACCCTCGACGACCTCGCCGAAGGCGACGCTCTGCGAACGATAAACAGGCGGATAGGCCTGGCGGACCATGGTCATGAAGATGTCCGGGCTCGGGAACATCTGGCGAATGCCGGGCGCCGCATGGCTGTAGGCGCCGGCCGCATCGTCGCGCCGGAAGGCGTCGAGCTGCTGCTGGACCAGCGCCTTGAACGCCGCGCGGTCATCGGCCGACGGTTCGGCCTGGGCTGAAGATACGGCGCTCGCGGTGATGCTCGCGGCGATCACGATGGCGGTGAAGAGGGCAGGGACGCGCATCGGAACCTCCTTGGACGACAGCGCCGCATAAGCAACTAGCCGCGCGGCGCCGGCCGGCAAGGGATGCGGTCGTCGATATTCGCGGCTTTCGCGCCGCGCCGCTGCCTGCTATCCCGTTGCGCTCCGCCGCATCACGACCGCAGGAGCCTCCGATGAAAGCGCTGTTCGTGCAGATCAAATGCGAGCTCGGCCGCGCCTATGAGGTTGCGACGGCGATCGCCGACAGCGAGATCGCGTCCGAGATCTATTCGACGGCCGGCGAGTTCGACCTTCTCGTGAAGTGCTACCTCGAAGACGAGGTCGATCCTGGTCATTTCGTGACCGAATCGATCCAGCGCTTCCCGGGCATCCGCGACACGCGAACGATCATGACCTTCCGCGCTTTCTGATTCTCCGTCAGCGGCTTGGCGCCGGCGGATGAATCAGTTTCTCAGCCGCCCAGCGCGACATCGAGCCGAGGCAGATCGGCGTCGCGCGGGACGCCGAAGCGGATGAAGCCGGGCCGCTCCGCAAAAATCCGCGTCCAGACCCCGCGCCGCGCCAGTCTTTCGTGAAGGTCTCCGGCATCCGCCGCCGCGACGAGGCGAAAGAGGTCGGTGCCGCCGGTGACGTCCAGCCCATGCCGCGCCAGCACCGCGTCCAGCCGCTCGCGACGCTCGGCGAGGCGCAGCCTCGTCGCTTTGCGCCATCCCTCGTCCGAAAGGGCCGCGCGGCCGATCGCGAGCGCCGGTCCTGAGACCGGCCAGTCGCCCATCAGCGCGCCGAGCCGCGCCACGGTTGCGCCGCTGCCGAGCACGAAGCCGAGCCGCAGCCCGGCAAGGCCGTAGAACTTGCCGAACGAGCGAAGCACGACGAGACGCGAGTCGCCGAGCGCGGGGACGATGCTGGCCTCCGGTGCCACCTCCGCGAAGGCCTCGTCGACGACGAGAAGACCATCCGCCGGCAGCGCAGCGAGCGCGCCGAGGAGAGCGTCGCGCGTCGCGACGCGGCCGTCGGGATTGTTGGGATTGGCGAGCACGACGACGTCGCTGCCCGCCGCCTGCGGGAGGTCGAAGACGGGACGGACGCTGTACCCGGCTCCGCTCCACGCCTCGGCATGGCCGGAATAGGTCGGCGACAGGACGGCGACCTTCGCCCGCGACGCGAGCATCGGCAGCAGCCGCAGCGCGAGGTCGGTGCCCGGGACCGGAACGATCCGGGCATTCTCCGGGGCGCCATAGGCCCGCCGCGCCGCCGTCATCAGACTCGCCAGATCAGCGGGATCGGGCAACCGGGTGAAGGTCGCGGCGTCGAGCGGCGGCACCAGCCACGGCTCGGGATTGATTCCGGTGGAAAGATCGAGCCAGCCCTCAGCCGGGAGCCCGTATCGCGCCGTCGCGCTCGCAAGCGCGCCGCCATGCCGGGGTTCGGCCTGTCGGTCCTCGCTGGAGCGCGCGTCTCGCATCATGGAAAGTGGAGGCCTCGCCCGGAATCGAACCGGGATGCAAGGATTTGCAGTCCTCTGCGTAACCATTCCGCCACGAGGCCCTCGGGTTGCGGATGTAGAGGCAAGGCGCTTCCCGAGGCAAGCACTTTCTCGCTGTCATCCACCACCGCCGCGCGACTTCGCCGAGCTTTGGCGCGGCGGCTTGTCTCGGCGAATCTCTCCGCGCTTGTCTCGACAACCCTCTCTTTGTATGGATCAGGAACGGCATCCCAACAGCAGGACGAGGTTTCCGATCATGGTCGACTACGCCAAGGCGCGCGCCACGATGGTCGATTGCCAGGTGCGCACGGTCGACGTCACCGAATATCCCGTCCTCGACGCCTTTTCGGCCGTCCCGCGCGAGGAGTTCGTACCCGACGCGCTGAAGCCGCTCGCCTATATCGACGAGGACCTGCTCGTCTCCGCGCCCGGCGCCGCGCCGCGCTATCTCATGGAGCCGGGTCCGCTCGCCCGCCTCGTGCAACTCGCGCAGATCATGCCGACCGATCGCGTGCTCGATCTCGGCCCGGCCTCGGGCTATTCGACCGCCATTCTCGCGACGCTCGCCGCCGATGTCACCGGCGTCGAGCCCGACGCCGCCCTCGCCGAGACGGCCAGCGCCACGCTGGCGCGGCTCGGCCATGACAATGTGACGATCATCGCCGGACCGCTGGCCGCCGGGCATGCCGCCGGCGCGCCCTATGACGTCATCCTGTTCGAAGGCGCGATCGAAATGCTCCCCGACGTCATTGCCGACCAGCTAGCCGATGGCGGGCGAATCGTTGCGGTGGTCGGGAGCAACGGCCTCGCCGGCAAGGCGACCATCTTCACCCGTTCGGGCCGCACCGTCAGCGGCCGTCCGGCTTTCAATACCCATGTCCGGCCGCTGCCCGAATTTGTTCGGCCCAAGGCCTTCGTTTTCTGAACACCCGTGATATCAATCACTTGGTAACCATTCGTTCGGATTTTACCGATCGCTGGCTGTGTCATTCGCGCCGCAGCATACAGTTTATCAACGCTTCTCTGGGCCGTGCCATTTGACCGTCATCAGGGCCAGCGTAAATTACCGGCGTCTTGTCCGCTGGTGGACGTCCGGTAGGGGGGCGTCGCCTCGCAACGTCGAGGTTTGATAGTGCCGTTTTCCAGGGTTTCTCTGACATCCGTCGCTCTGGTTGCCCTCCTGGCTGCCATACCGGCAGTCTCCCGAGCGGATACGCTCGCCGCCGCTCTCGCTTCCACCTACAACACCAACCCGACGCTGAACGCCCAGCGCGCCGCCCTTCGTGCGACTGACGAAGGCGTTCCGCAGGCTTTGTCCGGCTATCGTCCGGTCGTCACGGGCAACGCCGGCATCGGATTCGCCAGCATCAATTCGACCGGCGGCAGCACGACGCTGAGCCCGCGATCCGTGGGTATCACGATCGAGCAGCCGCTCTTTCGCGGCTTCCAGACCCAGAACAACGTCAAACAGGCCGAGTCGTCGGTCCTCGCCGGTCGCGAGGTCCTGCGCTCGACCGAGCAGGACGTGTTCCTCGACGCCGTCGGCGCCTATACGAACGTCATCCAGTCGCAGGCGATCCTGCAGCTGCGCGAGCAGAACATCGTCTTCCTGCAGGAGCAGGTGCGCGCCGCGACCGACCGGCTGAAGGTCGGCGAGGGCACGCGCACCGACCTCGCGCAGACCGAGGCCAGCCTCAGCCAGGGCCAGACGGACTATCAGGTCGCGGTCTCGAACCTCAATGCCAACAAGGCGACCTATCTCCAGGTCATAGGCATGCCGCCGCGCAATCTCGTGACGCCGGTGGTCAGCAATTCGATGCTGCCGAAATCGCTCAACGCGGCGATGTCGCTCGGCCTCAAGAACCATCCGGCGATCCTGACCGCCTCCTACAATGTCGACACCGCGGCCTTCAACGTGAAGTCGATCGAGGGCCAGCTGCTGCCGACCGTTTCGCTGCAGGGCAACCTGTCGCATGCCGACGAGCAGTCGCAGCAGGATGTCTGGAGCAACTCCGCCTCCGTGACCGCCAATCTGGTGGTGCCGCTCTATGAGGGCGGCGTCGTCTATTCGCAGGCGCGCCAGGCGAAGGAAACGCTGGGACAGCGGCGCATCCAGCTCGACGGAACGCGCGACCAGGTCCGCTCGGCGGTCAGCACCAGCTGGGGCCAGTTGGAAGCGGCGCGCGCCGCGGTCGTGTCGGCCGAGGCCGGCGTCAAGGCGGCACAGCTCGCGCTCGATGGCGTCATCGAGGAGCAGAAGGTCGGCCAGCGCACCACGCTCGACGTCCTGCTGCAGCAGCAGACGCTGATCCAGGCGCGCGAGTCGCTGGTCATTGCGCAGCGCAGCGTGATCGTCGCCGCCTACTCGATCATGTCGTCTGTCGGCTCGCTCTCGGCGGACAAGCTTGGCCTCAAGGTCGCCACCTACAAGCCGCAGCAGCACTACAACGCCGTCCGCGACAAGTGGTTCGGCCTGCGCACGCCGGACGGCCGCTGACGCGGATACGTCGCTTCGGGCATGAATCGACGCCGGCCGCATGGCCGGCGTTTTTTCATGCGCCGCGGCTCTGCTTGGCTCGTGCATAACGCCGCCCCGCCGTTTCGCGGATCGGAGGAATTCGCTAGCGTCCGCAGCGAAATCGCATGAGAATCAAGCGATTCGGATGGCGGGCGTCGGGGGCATCGGGTGGCCAAGGTCAATCAGGTTCAGGAGCCGTCGATGGAGGAGATCCTCGCCTCCATCCGCCGGATCATCTCCGATGACGGCGATGACGCGCTGCTGCCACCGACCGTCAAGCCTGGACCAAGTGTTTCCACGGAGGCCATCGACGCCCTCTTCGGCGCCCGGGCGCCGGTCGAGGACGATCCGATCCCGGCGTTCCTGAGGCAGGACCCTCCGCGACCCGAGCCGGCTCGGGTC
>CAWZZK010000055.1:0-3031 GCA_963966455.1 Kaistia sp.
AGCATCTCATAGGTCTTGCCGACGCCGGGCGCGGCGCCGAGAAACAGCTTGAGGCGGCCGCGGCCTTCGCGCCGCGCCGCCTCGAGCAGGGCGTCGGGCGAGGGCCGATGCCCCTCGCCGTCCGTTTCCTCAGCCATCACGGCTCCTTCCCGGCGGCAGCGTCGGCCCGGCCGGATCGATTGCTTCCGAGCATCCTACCGGCTCGCGCGGCTGTCGAGGTCGAGATTGAGCGCGAGGACATTGACCCGCGGCTCGCCGATGATGCCGAACAACCGGCCATCGACATGCGCCGCCACCAGCGCCTCGAGCACCGCCTCGTCCATGCCGCGGGCTTTCGCGACGCGCGGCACCTGGAAGAGGGCGGCCTCAGGCGAGAGGTCGGGATCGAGGCCGCTGCCGCTCGTCGTGACGAGATCCACCGGCACGGCGGCGCCGGGATTGGTCACGGCGAGCGCGTCGCGCTCGGCCTTGACGCGCTCGATCAGCGCCGGGTTCGACGGGCCGAGATTGGAGCCCATGGAATTCGACGCGTTATAGGGCGCGGCGACCGATTTCGACGGATCGGCCGGATCGGGGCCGAGCGTCGCCGACGGCCGGCCGTGGAAATACGCTTCGCCGGCAAAGTTCTGGCCGATGAGCGCGGAGCCGATCACCTTGCCGTCGCGGGTGACGAGGCTGCCTTCGGCCTTCTGCGGGAACAGCACCTTCGCGATGCCGGTCATGCCGAGCGGATAGGCGAGCCCGGTCAGGAGGGTGAAGAGGACAAGGAGAACGAGGGCGGGGCGGATCTGTTTCAGCATGATGGACCTCACGCGAGACCGAGGGCGGCGACGGCCATGTCGATCAGCTTGATGCCGACAAAGGGCACCAGGATGCCGCCGAGGCCGTAGACGAGGAGATTGCGCTTCAGGAGCTCTGCCGCGCCGACCGGGCGATAGCGGACGCCCTTCAGCGCGAGCGGGATCAGCGCGACGATGACGAGCGCATTGAAGATGATCGCCGAGAGGATGGCGCTTTGCGGCGTCGCGAGCCCCATGACATTGAGCGCGCCGAGCTCGGGATAGAAGGCGACGAACATCGCCGGGATGATGGCGAAGTATTTCGCGATGTCGTTGGCGATCGAGAAGGTCGTCAGCGCGCCGCGCGTCATCAGGAGCTGCTTGCCGATCTCCACGATCTCGATGAGTTTGGTCGGATCGCTGTCGAGATCGACCATGTTGCCGGCCTCGCGCGCCGCCACCGTGCCTGTGTTCATGGCGACGCCGACATCGGCCTGCGCCAGCGCCGGCGCGTCATTGGTGCCGTCGCCGCACATCGCGACGAGCTTGCCCTTGGCCTGCTCGGCGCGGATGAGCGCGAGCTTCGCCTCCGGCGTCGCCTGCGCCAGGAAGTCGTCGACGCCGGCCTCCGCCGCGATGGCGGCGGCGGTCATCGGGTTGTCGCCGGTGATCATCACCGTGCGAATGCCCATGCGGCGGAGTTCGGCGAAGCGCTCGCGAATGCCGCCCTTGACGATGTCCTTCAGTTGCACGACGCCGAGCAGGCGGCCATTCTCGGCCACCGCCAGCGGCGTGCCGCCGGTCCTGGCGATCTCGCCGGCGATGGCGTTGACCTCGCGGGCGAGCGCCGAGGTCGCCGGGTCGGCGCCGACATAAGCGAGCACCGCGTCGACGGCGCCCTTCCTGATCACCTGGCTGCCGACATCGACGCCGCTCATGCGCGTCTGCGCCGTGAAGGGCACGAACCGGGCGTTGAGGCTCGCCATGTCGCGGGCGCGGATGCCGTATTTCTCCTTGGCGAGCACGGTGATCGAGCGGCCTTCCGGCGTTTCGTCGGCGAGCGAGGCGAGCTGCGCCGCATTGGCGAGATCGGCGGCCGTCACGCCATTCACCGGCCGGAACTCGGTCGCCTGGCGGTTGCCGAGCGTGATGGTGCCGGTCTTGTCGAGCAGCAGCGTGTCGACATCGCCGGCCGCCTCCACCGCGCGGCCCGACATCGCCAGCACGTTGAAGCGCACGAGGCGGTCCATGCCGGCGATGCCGATCGCCGAGAGCAGCGCGCCGATCGTGGTCGGGATCAGCGTCACGAAGAGCGCGACCAGCATCAGGACCGGGATCGAGCCGCCGGCATAGGTCGCGAAGCTCGGGATCGTCGCCGTGGCGAAGACGAAGATCAGCGTCATGCCGGCGAGCAGGATGTTGAGCGCGATCTCGTTCGGCGTCTTCTGGCGCTCGGCGCCCTCGACGAGGCCGATCATGCGGTCGAGGAAGGTCGAGCCCGCCGCCGCCGTGATGCGCACGCGGATCCAGTCGGACAGCACCTCGGTGCCGCCCGTCACCGCCGAGCGGTCGCCGCCGGATTCGCGGATGACCGGCGCCGACTCTCCGGTGATCGCCGCCTCGTTGACCGAGGCGACGCCTTCGATCACCTCGCCATCCGAGGGGATGATGTCGCCGGCCTCGACGAGCACGACGTCGCCGACCTTGAGGCTGGCGCCGGGAACGCGCTGGTAGCGGGTGAGATCGTCACCCGAAAGGAGCTTCGCCTCGGTCTCGGAGCGGGTGCGACGCAGCGCGTCGGCCTGCGCCTTGCCGCGCCCCTCGGCCACCGCCTCCGCGAAATTCGCGAAGAGCACGGTGAACCAGAGCCAGAGATTGATCTGCATCGAGAAGCCGAGGCCGGGGCGGCCGGCGGCGATGTCGCGCAGGAAGAGCACGGTGGTGAGCAGCGTCACCAGCGCGACGACGAAGATGACCGGGTTGCGGGCGAGGGTGCGCGGATCGAGCTTCCTGAAGGAGGCGCCGATCGCCGGCACCAGGATGGCCGGATCGAGGATGCTCGCCGATTGGGTCTTGGACATGGTTGTCATCCGGAATGAGCGGCGGTTGCAAGGATCTGGAAGTGCTCGACGATCGGCCCGAGCGCGAGCGCCGGGAAGAAGGTGAGCCCGCCGATGACGAGGATGGCGCCGACGAGGAGCCCGACGAACAGGCCGCCATCGGTCGGCAGCGTTCCGGCCGAGGCCGGCACG
>CAWZZK010000056.1:0-29769 GCA_963966455.1 Kaistia sp.
CGCCTTCCCGGTTTCCCAGTGGCATCATGCGAGGTCGCTCACCGCTCACAGTTGCGGGGGCAGCTCCGGCATCCGAGCCCCGTCAGGGTCGCTCGTGACCGGATTCCCATTTCATCCCCCAAGGATCTCCAATCCCGCGGGGGAACCAACGCTATGGGGAACCGTAAGCCGCGCGCCCATCCGGCGCAAGCGGCGTCTCCGGCATATCACTCGGCCGGCGTCACGGCGCCCCGGCCGCGGAAGCGCGCCCAACGTCGGGCGAGCCGCACATCCCATTTGCGGCGGAAGCGGCGGATGCGCGGAAAATCATGCGAAAGGATGATCAGCCCGACGGGAAGCATCCAGATGCCGAGCACGGGCAGAAAGGAGAAGACGCCGCCGGCGACGAAGGCGCCGCCGATGCCGATGCGCGTCATCCGGCTCTCGGGGAGCTTGATCGATTTCCGGCCGACGCGGAGCGTGGGCAGGGCGGTGGCTTAACTTTCTGGCTGGAGTCCGGGAAACGACTGTAGCGGAACGCCACGACTCCCCGCAAGCACGGCAGCGTCCTCGCCGCGGCACGGGAATGGCGAAGCTGGACAATCGAAGAGCTGGGGATACGGCGCGATCGATGAATTGGCTGGGGAACCTGGATTCGAACCAAGACTAGCGGAGTCAGAGTCCGCTGTTCTACCATTAAACTATTCCCCACCAGACCGGTTGATTTCGCTCACGAATTTCGCTTGCGCGACAATCAGGCGGCGCCCCGGTCGGCGACGAGGCACCACATAGGCCGTTTGCACGCGGTGGTCAAGCACCCCGGTGGCGTCCAGTACGGCCTGTGGACAGCATCCTACGCGAGCGTCGCGAACCGTCATCCCCCAACAAGGACCGCCGCCGATGCTGCTTGGTACCGATCCCGGCAACACCCATTTGCGGGCGCTTTCCCGGCCGGCCTGTGGATCATCCGCCGCGCCGGCAAATTAGGGCTTTGCAAGCGGCGAAGGCCTTTGCTATAGCGACGCCCGCGGCACAAGACGTGCTGTTCCGCGATAGCTCAGTTGGTAGAGCAGGTGACTGTTAATCACCGGGTCGTTGGTTCGAGTCCAACTCGCGGAGCCAGTTTCTTCAAGGGGTTGAGCCGCAAGGTTCAACCCCTTGTTCATTTCGGGCCGCTTCCGGCGGCGGCGCGTGCAGAGCGCGGATCCGGCCATGCCTCCCCAAGACCCTACAGTCGCCTGGTTCGGATCCCGCCTCTTCAGGCCGATTCTGGCCGGCGCCACCGTTGGCCGACGCGCGCTCGCTTGCATCGGGGCGATCGTCGGCATCGCTCTCACCGGCCTCGTCGCAGCCCTCGTCACCGGGCATGGCGCTCATCTGCCCCTGATCGTCGCGCCCATCGGCGCCTCGGCCGTGCTCGTCTTCGCGGTGCCGGCAAGCCCCCTCGCCCAGCCTTGGCCCGTCATCGGCGGCAATACGCTCTCCGCCCTTGTCGGCATCGCCGTCGCCCGCCTTGTCCATGACCCCGTGCTTGCCACAGGCCTCGCGGTCGGGCTCGCGATCGCCGTCATGTCGCTGACGCGCTCGCTGCATCCGCCGGGCGGCGCCGCCGCGCTGACCGCAGTGATCGGCGGCCCGGCCGTCACCTCGGCCGGCTTCCTCTTCGCCTTCCTGCCCGTCGCGCTCGATTCGATCCTCCTCGTGGCGCTTGGCTGGAGCTTCCACAGGCTGCTGCGGCAGAGCTATCCGCATGTCCCCACCCCCGCCCCGGCCAACACGCATGGCACGGCCGATCCGCCGCCCGCGCTCCGCGTCGGCTTTCGCGAGGCCGACATCGACGCCGCCCTGGCCGATATGGGCGAGGCTTTCGATATCGACCGCGTGGATCTCGACCGTCTGCTCCGGCGCGTCGAGGAGCGAGCGCTGACGCGGCGAAGCGGCCCGCTCACCTGCGCCGACATCATGTCGAGGGACGTCGTCACGATTACGCCGGACGCGACGGCCGAGATGGCCCGCGCCCTGCTGCTCGATCACGACATCCGTATTCTACCGGTGATCGGCGGTGACGGGCGGCTGGCAGGAGTCATCGGCTTGCGCGAACTCGCGCAGCGGCCCGGTCTCGTGGGCGACGCGATGATTCCGGCGCTGACCGCGGCGCCCGACGCGCCGGCGCTCAGCCTCGTCGCGCGCCTGTCGGATGGCCGCAGCCATGCCGTCGTGATCGTGCGGGAGGACGGCGCGGTCGAAGGCCTCGTGACGCAGACCGATCTCATCGCGGCGCTGGCGCGGATCGCCTGATCCTCAGAGGCTGGTGCGCGGAGGCAGCCATTGCTTGGGCATCCGGCAGGCGACCGTATAGGCGGGATCGAACACATTGCCGATGTCGTAGCGGACGACTTGGCCCATCAGATGACTGGCGGCGGCGCTGGAGAGCCCGTAGTCGGCCATCAGCCAGTTGAGCATGTCGGTCGTCGCATGCTGCAGCGCCTGTTCCAGTGGCCGGGCATTGCCGATCGAGAAGATGGCCTCGGCCGTCTCGCCGCGCGGCCAGACGAGATGCCTGTTCTTGACCACGCCGAGGCGGACCTCGATCTGGAAGGTCGTTTCGATGCCCGTCCCGACGATCTCGCCGTCGCCCTGCACGGCATGGCCGTCGCCGAGGCTGAACAGCGCGCCCGGCACGGCGACCGGGAACCAGACGGTGGTGCCCGGCCCCAGCGGGCGATAGTCCATATTGCCGCCATTCTCCGCGCTGGTCGCGTTGGAGAAGGCCTGGCCGAGGGCCGGCGCGACGCCGAAGCAGCCGATCATGGGCTCAAGCGGCAGCGTGAGATGTTCGAGGCCGGGCGGCGGATCTTCGAGCGTCGCGGTCAGGTTCTGGCGATCGATCAGCCAGGTCACGATCTCGCGCGGCGGCAGCGCAGCGACTGAGGACGGATCGACGACGTTCGGGGCGAGGCCGGTCGCGGTCCATCCGGTGCCGCGCGTCGGCGTCATGCGCAGGATCTCGACGGCGAGCGCGTCGCCCGGCTCGGCGCCTTCGACGAAGATCGGCGCGTTGACCGGATTGGGCGGCCCCGACCGGCGGATTCCGTCCCGGTCGATCCCGATCGCGTCGAGCGTCTCGATGATCAACGTGTCGCCATCGGCGCAGCGGAATTCCGGCGCGTGCGATCCGAGCGTGTTGTGCCAGCGCGTGGGCTGCAATCGGTGAACGGTCATGAGGATCCCATCGTCGGCATAAGGGCCGGCCAGGACGAGGCGCGGCAGCATGGTCAAGACTATGCCGGATCGCGGCGCGAGAGGTAGAGGCGAACGCGAGCGAAACGCGCCATCCGGCGCCGCCGTCCGGCAGTCCCCCGGAGCAGCTGGGGAACGGCGGGAGAAAGTGCTTGTTTCAAAAAGACCGCTCGACTAGACACGGCGACGGAGAGGTGGCCGAGTGGCCGAAGGCGCTCCCCTGCTAAGGGAGTAGACGGCTTAAAACCGTCTCGAGGGTTCGAATCCCTTCCTCTCCGCCATTCCTCCGTCGTTCCCGGCCGCCATACTTGGTCTCGCCCAGGGTCCGAATGGAAGGCTCCGGACTGGTCCTGCGCCGCTTCGGCCAAGGCTCCGGCCGCGAAGGATGGGTGGCCGAGTGGTTTAAGGCAGCGGTCTTGAAAACCGCCGAGGGTGCAAGCCCTCCGTGGGTTCGAATCCCACCCCATCCGCCAACTCCGCCGATTTCCCTCTATGACCCGATATTGCCGCCGAACACCGCACATCGCCATGCGGTATAACGAACCGCCGTTTCCACGCTATTGTCCGATACTTGCGCACCAGGGCCGGCAGTGCAGCAGCTTTCAACCAAACATTGCCATTCCGGGGTCGAATATTAACGTCTGTTCATGCCGGAACTAGTCATCCGCCTACGATCCCGTGGGCATCCCGCTGAGCACTTAGTTCCTACGCGTCCTTGGGTCCAGCATCTAATGATGGGACTTCCGGGAGAGGGATCGCAATTCTAATCTTGTCCAAAGCATACTTCTGCGCTCTATCGGCAGAATGCGACATCATCGTAGTAGGAGACGGCCCTTGCCTACTTCCCCTTCTCCTCTGCGTCTCAACGGGTTGGTGCGAACCGGCCAAGTATTCATCTGCCGCCGCGATCTCCGCCTCATCCTGGCGATGATCGATGCCGGGCTAAAGGATCAGCAGATCCACGCCTTTTTCAGCCAGCCCGGACGCGACTTCAATCATAACAGGATATCAGCCCTGCGCTCGGCCGATCGGTCCCTCCTGCCGCCGCCCGCAACCCACGCGCAGTTACAAGCCTTTCTTGACTGCTGGTCGACCTTTCCTCCCGTCTCCCATTTTTGGTATTGCCTCGACGAGCAGGACCTCAATGGGGATGCGTGGCAGGTTGCTTATCGTTTCCATCCCGTGGGCCAGGGCATGCTGCACTCGGGCGAATTGCGACAGGGACGCCGCCCGCCCTTCACCTGGGTCTATGATTGCGGCAGCATCACCGCGCAGGCGCAGGTCGAAAGCGAGCTCGATGACCTGTGCACCGCACGCGGCGCGGCGCATGGGTCGAAACCCGAGCTCGATTTCGTCGCGCTGTCCCATTTCGATGCGGACCATATCTCTGGTCTCGTGCACCTGCTCGGGCTGTTCGAGGTCAAGATGATCCTCCTGCCCTTCCTGCAGCTTTGGCAGCGATTCTGGATTGCGGCATCAGCCGACGATCTCGACGCCGACTTCCTCCAGTTTCTGATCGATCCCGCCGGCTACCTTCTTGGCGTGGACGGCGGCGCGGAGGCGAGGATCGTGTTTGTGTCGCCGAGCGAGAGCGATCCCCCGCCCGCGCCCGCGCCCGATCCCGGTCCGCCCGAAGGTCCGCGTGGCGAACTCGACGTCCGGCCGATGAAATTGAGGCTGGAGACTGAGCGCGTCCCGGTCGTGGTCGAAGGCGAGATCCCTGGCGTGACGGGCCTGCGCCTGTCGGAGGCTGAGTTCCTGAAGGCAGAATCGGTGCTCCACATCGACGGGCTGTGGGAGTTCGTGCCGTATAACGACGCGCACCTGGCCGAGCGTTGCCCGGCTGGCTTCCCGGCGACTGTCGAGCCGCTAATCGAGACGTTGCTGGCGGCCGCCAATCCGGCCGACCGCAAAAAGGCCCTCGATGCCCTCAAGGCCCATTATGACGCGACCTTCGGCGGCAGCGCCTATCGCCGCAATATCATCTCGCTGTTCCTGTACGGCGGTCCGGTGTCGACACCCGTCGAGGCCTATTTCGGGACCGGCGAGACCCTATTTGGGAATATGGCTTGGCACCACGAGCCAGATTGGTCCCGCCTCTCTGCGAGCCATTTCTCGATGCTGTTCACAGGGGATGGTTCGCTCAACTCAAAACCGCGTTGGACAGGGTTTGAGACTTTCTTCACGCCCTATGGCCGACTCGACAAGGCATCCGTTTTCCAGGTGATGCATCATGGCGCGTCCGGGAACTCGTCGCCCGAGGTCGCAGCCCTTGTGGCGCCACGTGCGAGCATCTTTTGTTCCGACCCCAGCAAGGGCGACAAGCATCCCCATGCTGACGTGTTGCGGCAGTTCTGGCCCTATAACTGCATTCAGGTCGATGATGCCATCGGCTGGCTGATGCTCGGGGTGTTCAAGTTCTAGGTCAATAAGGTCGCTCGCGACCGCTGGACGGGCGATAGCGGTTCCAAACGAATGATCGGGCGCCTATCGGCGATGCCGGTATCTTCGCTCTATGGCTCGGAAAAGTGGCCCCGACTCCCGATCGGGTTTCGGCACATTCGGGTTTGGGACCGCCGCTCTCAGCGTAAACTGCCGTCCAACTGTCGGCTTGCGAATGGCGGCATCGTCCCAGTTCTTACCGTTTGATTGAACTGTAGCACAGGTTTAACAGACCGGTAGATCCAAGGAGCAACTGCATGGCGATATCGGCCGACGAACTGGAAATACCCCGTCAAGCGCCCGAAATGGCCGCCATTAGCCACCCAAATGCAGCCGATAACCGCACAACGCCAAGTATCTTCATAATCATCAAAGGGGTATGAAGATTTCATAGTTCTCATATTCATCGGGCGCTGCCCGCCATTTCCTGCCGATTGCACGCCATGGCGCGCTAGCTGCGCGACCGCCGCCGACCACAGGATCGTCTATCAGGGCTTGTCGATAGTACTACCAGCAACAACCGTAGTTTCAGCCTTGCGCCTTCTGCCACGCTCGAATCCGGGCTCGAGCATTGGCGTAAGCGGAGGAGGTATTGAACTGGATCATGCGACCCTTGGTCCATTTCCCGTTCCAGGCGATGCCATAGAGTTCCTGATCTGATCGGGTCGTGATCGTAGCGATCAGTCCTGCCTTCGCGTCCTTGAGACGGGCGAGCAGTTCTTGCCAGCTGAGTGTGCTGTAATCGGCGTAGAATTTCTGAGCTAGCAGGCCGAGCTGATTCCATTTGAAGCCGACCTCGGGCAAATCAACCGGTTCACCCCGGTCGTCGCGATCCAGCCATTTCAGAACCAGCTCGTTCCATCCGATCAGATAGGCCACCAGATCGACCGGGCTCATAGCGGTTCCGTCGGCATGGCCGTTCATCGTGGCCTCACGTGCGCGGTCTGGCTGGACCTTCGCTAAATCCGCCATCAGCTTTCCGAACGTCGTAGTGATGGCAGCCAGCAAATCCGCCTTGGAGGATGGAACAGCCATGTGTTTCCTTCTTTTGCTAGTATCGATCTGTGAAAAGATCCGGCTCTTGTCAATTAGCGCCAGACTCCACCGTTGCTCAGAACGATGCCAGGATGTGGCACTAGAGGGCTATAGCGTAGACATAGTGCTCATCATCATCGCGCGTGGCCCGCCAACAATGCCTTGTAATGACAAGTCCTCTCGTGCCGACAGCGCGACAATTCGGTGTGTAGAGGCCGACTGCTCCCTCGCGCGGTGGGCCGTTCACGACGGCCGGTGGCGAACCGCAGCGCCGCTCCCCAAAGTCCTGAGGCGCTTGCCGATCCGGTCCAGGGTGAGGAACACGACCGGGGTCGTGACGAGCGTCAGGATCTGGCTGACGACGAGGCCGCCGACGATGGCATATCCAAGCGGCTGGCGGAGTTCCGATCCCGTGCCGCTTCCCAGCATCAGCGGCACGCCGCCGAGCAGCGCCGCCATGGTCGTCATCATGATCGGGCGGAAGCGCATCAGGCAGGCCTCGCGGATCGCCGCCTCCGGGGCCAGATCCCGTTCCTTCTCGCCGGAGAGGGCGAAGTCGACGATCATGATGCCGTTCTTCTTGACGATTCCGATTAGCAGAATGACGCCGATAAGGCCGATGACGCTGAAATCGAAGCCGAAGGCCCAGAGCATGAGCAGCGCGCCGAGCCCTGCCGAAGGAAGCGTCGAGAGGATGGTGACCGGGTGAACGAAGCTCTCGTAGAGCACGCCGAGGATCACGTAGATCACTGCCAGCGCGGCGAGCACGAGCAGCGGCTCGCTAGCGAGCGAGGACTGGAACGCGGCGGCGTTGCCCTGGAACGACGTCTGAATGGTGGGCGGCAGTCCGAGACTCTTTTCTGCCCGGCCGATCGCCGCCACCGCATCGCTGAGCGCTACGCCGGGCGCCGTGTTGAACGACAGCGTCACGGAAGGTAACTGGCTCTGGTGACTGATGGCGAGGATCGAGGTCGGCACGCTCGTCCATCTCGCCAGCACGCTGAGCGGAACCTGCCTGCCGGTGATCGGCGACGGCACATGGATCCTGTCGAGTACCGCCGGGCTGTTCCGGATCGCGGGCGTGACCTCGAGGATCACGTGGTAGCTGTTGAGCTCCGTGAAGTACTGGGTCACCTGGCGCTGGCCGAAGGCGTCGTCGAGCACGTTGTCGATGGTCGCGGGCGAGATGCCGAAGCGCGCCGCCTGCGCGCGGTCGATCGTGAGGCTGAGGGTCGCGCCGGCATCCTGCTGGTCGCTCGCGACGTCGGTGAGTTCCGGCAGCTTGCGCAGCGCGTCGAGCAGGCGCGACGCGAAGGTGTAGAGTTCGGCGCTGTCGCCATCCTGGAGCGTATACTGGTACTGCGCCGCCGAGGCCCTTCCGCCGACCGTGATATCCTGGACGGACTGCATATAGAGGCGGATGCCTTGGACCGATAACAGCTTCGGCTGCAGCCGCCGGATGATCTCGCTCGCCGAGGCCTGGCGCTGGTCGCGTGGCTTCAGCGTGATGAACATGCGTGCCGAGTTGACCGTCTGGCCCGGCGTGGCGCCGACGGCCATGCCGATGGTCGCGACATCCGGGTCCGCAGCGACGATGCGTGCCAGAGCGAGTTGGCGATCCTTCATCTCTGAAAAAGAGATGTCCTCCGCCGCCTGCGAGACACCAAGAATGAGGCCGGTATCCTGGAGCGGGAAGAAACCCTTCGGGATCGCGACGAAAGCGGCGCCGGTCGCGGCCAGTGTCGCGAGAAAGATGGCGAGGACGATCCGCTGATGGCTCAGCGCCCAGTCGAGCACGCCAGCATAGAAACGAAGCAAGGCCTCGAAGAAGCGCTCGGATGCGCGGTATAAGCGCCCTCCCCCGCCTGGTCGCTTCGCGTTGAGGAACAGCGCGCAGAGCGTCGGCGTGAGTGTCAGCGAGACGACGGCGGAGAGTGCGATCGTCGCGGTGACCGTCACCGCGAACTCGCGGAACAGGCGGCCGACGATGCCGCCCATGAAGAGCAACGGGATGAAGACGGCCATCAGCGACAGGCTGATGGAGAGGATGGTAAAGCCGATCTCAGAGGCGCCCTTGAGGGCGGCATCGAGCGGGCTGAGGCCGTCCTCGATATGGCGATCGATATTCTCGAGCATCACCACGGCGTCATCGACCACGAAGCCGACGGCGATGCTGAGGCCCATCAGCGAGAGATTGTCTAGGCTGAAGTCGCCGACGAGCATGACGGCGAAGCTCGCTACAATCGCCAGCGGCACGGCCAGCCCGGGGATGACCGTCGCACGAAGGCTGCGCAGGAACGCGAAGATGACCCCGACGACGAGGATCACTGTGATGATCAGCGTCCGCTTCACATCGTCGATCGAGGCGCGGATCGTGCCGGTGCGGTCGCTGAGGATCCGAACATCGACCGCGCGCGGCATCGCTGCTTCAAGCTGCGGCAGCATGGCCTTGATCGCATCGACGGTCGCGATGACATTGGCGCCGGGCTGCTTGTAGACGGGAAGAAGGATCGCCGGCCTCTCGTCGGCCCAGGCCGCAAGTTCCGAGTTCTCGGCAGCCGCCACGGCGAGGCCGATATCCGATATGCGCACGGGCGCCTGGTTGCGATAGGCGATGACCTGGTCGTTCCAGGGTTCGGCGGCGAGGATCTGGTCGTTGTCGGTGATCGTAAAGCTGCGAAGCGGCCCCTGGACCGTGCCCTTCGGACCGTTCGTCGTCGTCTGGACGATGGCGCTGCGGACATCCTCCAGCGAAAGACCCATCGCCGCGATCCGCTCAGGGTCGACCTGCACCCTGACGGACGGCTTCTGCTGGCCGAGCACATTGACCTGCGAGACGCCGGGCACCTGGCTCAGCCGCTGCACCAGGACGTTCTCGGCGTAGTCGTCGACGGTGATGATCGGCAGCGTCGCGGACGAAACCGCGAGCACCATGATCGGCGCGTCGGCGGGGTTGACCTTGCGATAGGTCGGCGGTGATGGAAGTCCGGTCGGCAGTTGCCCCGCCGCCGCGTTGATCGCTGTAATCACGTCTTCCGCCGCGCCGTCGATGGGCCTGTCGAGTTCGAACTGCAGCGTGATCGCGCTGTTGCCGAGGGTGCTGACGGAGGTCATCTGCGCGAGGCCGGAGATCTGGCCGAATTGCCGTTCGAGCGGCTGCGTCACCGAGGAGGCGATCGTCTCGGGGCTCGCGCCAGGCAAGGATGTCGTCACCTGGATGGTCGGGAACTCGACCTCCGGCAGCGGAGCCACGGGCAGTTGCGGATAGGCGGCGATGCCCGCGACCAGGAGCGCGGCCATCAGCAGCGACGTGCCGACAGGATGGCGAATGAACCATGAGGAGAGCGGCATCACCCCTCCCCCGTGCCTGTCGTGTTGCCTGCGCCGGGCGGTGCGCTTGGAGGCTGCGATCCCGCTGCGGCAGGGCTGTCCACGACGCTGACGCCCGGTGCCAGGCGGAACTGCCCGGAGGTGACGACGCGGTCGCCGGGTGCGAGGCCGGACGTGATGACCGCGACGCCGCCGCCTATGCTTCCCGTCGTCACGGACTGCGCCGCGACGCGGTTGTCGGGACCGACGCGATAGACAAAGAGCCTGTTCTCGCCACGCTGGATCGCCGAAGACGGCACCGTGGTCGCTCCGCGCGCCACGTCGAGCGTGATGCGGAGATCGAGGAACTGGCCGGGCCAGAGCGCTAGGTCGCCATTGTCAAAGAGCGCGCGGACCTTGAGCGTCCCACTCGCCGGGTCGATGGCATTGTCGATCACTGTGAGCTTGCCGCTGGCGATGACACTGCCTGCCTTGGAAACGGCGTCGGCGACGACCGTCCCGCGGGCGAGCGCGGCTGTGAGCGCCGGACGGGAGGCCTCCGGCATCGGCGCGATGATCGTGATCGGCTTCAGCTGTGTGAGCACGACGATCGCCGTTGCGTCCGCGCCGCGCACGACATTGCCCTCGTCGGCGAGCCGGAGCCCGGTGCGCCCATCGATCGGCGCCTCAATCCGCGTATAGGAAAGACTGGTCTCGGCGGCACTGATCGCCGCCTCGTCACCGGTGATACCGGCCTGATACTGGGCGACGAGGCTCTTCTGCGTGTCGAGATTTTCCTCGGTGCTGAACCCGTTCTTCTGGAGCGTCGCGTAACGGGTGAGAATCAGCAGCGCATTGGCGAGCCCGGCCTGATCCTGCTGCAGCTTGGCCTTGGCGGCATCGAGCGCGGCCTGGTACGGACGCGGATCGATCAGGGCGAGCAGCTGCCCTTTCCTAACGTCCTGTCCCTCGATGAACGCGATCTGCTGGATCGTGCCATCCACGCGGCTGGTGATCTTGACGCTCGCGTTCGGTGTGACGGTTCCCGGCGCCGTCAAGTAGAGCGGAACATCCATCTTCTCGGCAGTACCGATCGTCACCGGCACTGCCGGCGACGGCTCCGCGACCACCGGCACCGGTCTCGACCGGATGACCACCACGGCAGTGAGCGCCAGGAGACCGATCACCCCGAGCGCGGCGGCACGCCGCCAGGATGCGCTCTGGTCTTTTGCCTGCTTTGCCGGGGATTCTGGATCAGTGTCGGCCATGCTGGCGCTGCCTGCCTGTCACGCGATGGGTTGGCAGCACCTTGCTCGCTCGTTGCTGGGCGGGTCTTTCCAAATCACAGCACGCGGGACGAAGCGCCAGAGATTGTGCACCAGGAGGCGACTGCTAGGCGCCGCTGCAATCAAGCCGGCACCAGCGGACTCTCGCCAGTCGAGCTTCCGCCTCAGCCGGGGCGTCGAAGAGCGCCTTTGCAACATTTTGCAAAGCTGAACTCGCGAGACGACCGGGTCAGGACGAACGTGCCTGGCAACAGCAACGCTCGCGAGGCCGTATCCAATGACAAATACAGGAACCGATCTATGCCATGACGCGGCCCAACGGTCGGCACGCGAGCAGCACGGCGACATCGATGCGGATCCGCCGTCGCGATGATGAGCGACAGGGTCGTCGTGATTCAACGTGGCCGTGTCGCCGGGCAAGATCGGGCCCGGGACATGCTGCTCCGGATGACTGAGGCCTGAGAACGGGCGACCAGAGACAGCTGATCTCGGCCAAGATGAGCATTGAACGACGTTGAGCCCGCTTCTGCTCCGCAGAACCGGTTCGAACAGAACTGATCCGTTGTTGGACGCGCTTTGGCGCATGGCATGTTGATGTCGCCAAATGGCAAGCTTTCATGATCCGCCATTGCCATATAATAAGGCTTACTGATGTCGTAAAATGGCAAGTTGATCCCAATATGTTTCTCTAGCCTGTGACAGGAGAGCCCTGTAATCTTCGGCCGCCCAATCGAGGAAGATTAATCGCGCGGCTCATGACCGCGCGTTTGAGGTGTGGAAGCTGGCATGAACGAGGCGAGTCGCATGACGATGATTGCTCCCCGGATCGGATTGGCCGTGATCCGGTCCACGGTTCTTGCCGCATCGCTCGGCCTTGCCATGATCGGGACGGCGCTGGCGCAGCAGACCGACGCGCCGCTCGGCTCGCCGGCGGCGACGCGGACGATCAATGGCTTGCAGTTGCCGGCCCCGGATCTGCCCTTTGGCGGCGTCATCAAGCAGAACGCGCTGCAGTCGACGCCGTTCTGGCAGCCACGTATCGCGCCGCCGGAAGGCGCCCCGAACGTCCTGCTCATCATGACCGACGATGTCGGCTTCGGCGCGCCCTCGACCTTCGGCGGCGTGATCCCGACGCCCTCGCTCGACGAGATCGCGGCGATGGGCCTCCGCTACACCGAAATGCACTCGACCTCGCTGTGCTCGCCGACGAGAGCGGCGCTGCTGACGGGCCGCAACCACCATTCGGCCGGCTTCGGCGTGATCGCGGAGCAGGCGACGGGCTTCCCGGGCTATGACAGCGTCATCACCAAGGACAAGGCCACGATCGGCGAGATCCTGAAGGAGAACGGCTACAACACGTCCTGGTTCGGCAAGAACCACAACACGCCCTCTTACCAGATCAGCATGGCAGGTCCGTTCGACCAGTGGCCGACGGGGATGGGCTTCGACTATTTCTACGGCTTCATGGGCGGCGACACGAGCCAGTGGACGCCGGGCAACCTGTTCCGCAACACGACGCAGATCTATCCCTTCGAGACCGAGAAGAACTTCAACCTCATCACCGCCATGGCCGATGAGGCGATCGACTACATGCAGCAGTTGAACACGCTGTCGCCGAGCCAGCCCTTCTTCGTCTATTACGCGCCGGGCGGCACCCATGCACCGCATCATCCGACCCAGGAATGGGTCGACAAGATCACGGACATGCATCTGTTCGACGGCGGCTGGAACAAGCTGCGCGACACGATCTTCGCCAACCAGAAGCGCCTCGGCGTCATTCCGCAGTCCGCCGAGCTGACGCCCTGGCCGTCCGATCTCCTGAAGAACTGGGACGACCTGTCGGCGGACGAACAGAAGATGTTCATCCGTCAGGCGAATGTCTACGCCGCCTATCTCGCCTATACCGATCACGAGATCGGACGCGTCATCCAGAGCGTCAAGGATATGGGCAAGCTCGACAACACGCTGATCATCTACATCTCCGGCGACAACGGAGCGTCGGCGGAGGGAACGCTGATCGGCACGCCGAACGAGGTCGCGAGCTTCAACGGGGTCAACGTGCCTGTCGAGGACCAGCTCAAATATTTCTACGACATCTGGGGCACGGAGAAGACCTACAATCACATGTCGGTCGCCTGGTCCTGGGCGTTCGACACGCCGTTCAAATGGACCAAGCAGATCGCCGGCTATTTCGGCGGAACGCGCCAGGGCATGGCGATCGCCTGGCCGAACGTGATCAAGGACAAGGGCGGCATCCGCAACCAGTTCGCTCATGTCATCGACATCGCGCCGACGATCCTCGAGGCGACCGGTTTGCGAGAGCCGTCGGTGGTCGACGGCATCCCGCAGAGCCCGATGGAGGGCACCAGCCTCGCCTACACCTTCGATGCGGCCAACAAGGACGAGCCCTCGCATCAACGCACGCAGTATTTCGAGATGATGGGCGAGTTCGCCATCTATCACGAAGGCTGGATGGCGGTCACGAAGGTCAAGCGGCCGTCATGGGTGACCCAGGGCGCGACCGATCCCGACCCGGCCGGCAACGCCGAATGGGAACTTTACAATGTCGACCAGGACTTCTCGCAGAACCGCGACGTCGCAGCCGACAATCCCGAGAAGCTGAAGGAGCTCGAGGGCCTCTTCTGGGCCGAAGCCAAGAAGTACCAGGTGCTTCCGCTCGACGCCTCGGTCGCGACGCGCCTGGTCGCGCCGCGTCCGAGCATCACGGCGGGCAGGACGGAATTCTCCTTCCCCGGACCCATGACGGGCATCTCCAACGGCGTCGCGCCGTCGATCCTCAATGCCTCTTACACATTCGTGGCCGATGTGACCGTGCCGGCCGATGGCGGCAACGGCATGATCATCACGCAGGGCGGTCGCTTCGGCGGATACGGCTTATATATCGACAAGGGCAAGCCGACCTTCGACTGGAACCTCGTCGGCCTCAAGCATGTCACCTGGCAGTCGCCGGAGGTTCTGACGCCCGGAAGCCATCGCATCGAGTTCGACTTCACCTATGACGGGCTCGGGATCGGCACGCTCGCCTTCAACAATGTGAGCGGCATCGGCCGGTCCGGCACCGGCGCGCTCAAGGTCGACGGCAAGGTGGTCGCGACCGAGACGATGCCCGCGACGATCCCGCTCATCCTCGCCTGGGACGAGAACATGGATATCGGCTCCGACACCGGCACGACCGTGAACGACGCGGTCTATCAGGTCCCCTTCGCCTTCACCGGCACGATCGCCGATGTCAAGTTGACGATCGACCGCCCGCAGCTCAGCGATGCCGACAAGGCGAAGCTCGAAGCGGCGATGAAGGCGCAGGGAGATGGCGGCTAGTCGGGCGAATGTGAGTTCGCAGGGCCAAACGCGCGACGATAGATGGGCCTTCCCGAGCCGCGGATGCGGTGATCGGGAAGCGCCAGCCAGCTTCGGCGCGGGGGCGGCAGCTGTGAAGTCCGGCTGAGCAATAAGGACGCGGTGCGAAACACGGTCCGGCCTGCAGCATCGCCATCGTCACGCCGATCCGCGCCTCCGCGGCGGAGACGGAGCCCGATGCCGTCTCATCGCGATAGCGTCGGCTACGGGTATCTCGGTTCCCATGGCGGCGGCGGTCTTCAGGGCGCGCCGACGCCAAATATCGATCAGCTGGCGCGTGGCGCAGACGGGCCCCCTTCCGCGAGGAGCGCCGCAGCGATCACCAACACCTCCTCATGGAACGCGGCCAGCCGCATCGGATAGCCCCAGAATTTGGCGAAGGCCACGCCGAAGGGCTTGAATGCGAGGCGCTTGGCCGGGTTCGGCTCGATGACGATCATCGCCAGCACGAGCGCCCGCAGATCGACCTTGTGCTTCTTCATCCACAGCGAGGTACGCTTCTTTTCGTCCTGGGCTCATCCAGACGAGCGGGAAGTTCGTGCTGTCGAGGGGCATCGATGGTCTCCTTGCCGGTGGGCAAATCCCCAAGCCGGCCGGCACGGTGGCCCTCCCCTTCCTCGCGTCTCCTTGGCAACCAGCCGATCCGAAGTCTTGCCGGCTAAGCCGGGAACGCTTCCGGGCTAATGCCAAGCTCAAGCTTGACCATTGATAGATCATCGAAGCGATGTTGCATCGATGTTACGATCGATGTCGAAATGTGGCTGACGGATTGCGCCGGTTCTTCTCCTCCCTGACAGTCAGGCGACACGGCCCGATTCCACTGGTCGGGTCTTCAAGACACTCTTCGAAATTGAGAACAGCGTTCGGCCGTCCTGTGCGCCCGGCGTGTGGAAGGGGCACCATGGCGTCGCAATCGATCCGTCCGTCCTTGAAGCGCCGTTTCCGGCTGGCGAGTCATCGCCGGTTCGCGTCGGGCGCGCTGGCCCTGCTCGGCCTCGCGGGACCGGAGGCGGCGCTGGCGGCCGGCTGGAACCTCTATGACGGCTACACGCAGTCCTATTCGGTTAAATACCAGAACTCGCTGCAATCGGCGCTCGCCGACAACGGCACCCTGCTCGTCGGGCTCAATGTCGCGGGCAGCCCGGTCTCGGTCACGATGGATACCGGCTCGGTCGGCCTCGTGCTTTCGGCCAATTACTTTCCGAGCTATTCGATGGCGGGCACGCCGGGCTGGGAATATTACAACAGCTCGGGCCTGCTCCTCACCGGCTATTTCAACGATTTCAAGGTCGATCTCGACAACGGCCGCGACGCGGACGGCAATCCGACGACGGTGAGCGCGACGCTACCGGTGCTGGTCGTGACGGAGGCCTATTGCCTCGGCGTCGGCCAGGATCCCTGCGATGCCGACTATGCGGTCAACCATGTCAGCATGATGGGCGTCGGCTATGACCGCAACACCATGGGGACCGGGACGCTCGACCTGTCGCTGACCGGCAAGGAACTCAACAAGCTGCTCAAGGCCGCGCCGACGACGTCGGAGGCCTACAATGTCTTCCTCAATATCGACGGCATGGCGGAAGGCGCGCTGCGCCGCGGCTATATCATCACGCCAAACGGCGTCGAACTCGGCCTCACCGCGGCCAACACCTCGGCCTCGGCCTTCACCTATTCGCAGCTCGTGCTCGAAAGCGCGGGTGTCGACGGCGCGGCTCCGAACTGGAAGTCGGTCGTCGCCGACATCACTCTGGCGGGGACGTCGAGCAACGCCGATCTTCTGATGGACACCGGCGTCTACGGCTCCTTCTTCGAGGTCCCCGGCGCCGCCAAGGGCCCCGCCCCCGCCGGCACAGAGATCACCATCAGCCTCGCTGGCGGCAGCGCGACCTACAGCTTCATCGTCGGCGACACGAGCAATCCGCAGACGCCGGCCTTCGTCAGCGTCGGCTCGCCGGAAAGCGCCTTCGTCAATTCCGGCCTGCACAGCTATGCCGGTCTCAACGTGCTCTTCGATGCCGATGGCGGATTCCTCGGTGTGGCGGCCAATGGCTACAGCGACGCGACCGACGTCAGCGTCAACCAGATCATCGCCGCCACCGGGCCGCTGATCCTGGCGCAGGATTTCACGACCGACCTTCCCGTGCTGCTGGTCGGCGACAGCACGGTCACCACCGCCAATACCGCGACCTTCGACTCCGCCATCTTCGGGCCGGGCAGCCTGACGCGCGAGGGTGGCACGGTCATCCTGACGGGCGCCGTCACCAAGGACGGCGGCGTAACGGCCGCCTCCGGCACCACCGTCCTCAACGGTTCGATGACGGGCGACCTAACCGTCGCGAGCAACGCCCAGTTCGCCAATTACAACAACGGCTATGCCGTCGCTGCCGGCAATATGCTGGTGAATGACGGCGTCTTCGTTGGCGCCGGGTCGGGCGCCCCATTCGTCAATGCCGGAATCGTCACGAATGCCGGGACGGTCCTCTCCGCCATCGACAACGCCGGCAGCTGGACGAACGAGAGCGGCTCCGCCCTCTACGGCGCCGTCGTCAATTCGGGTACCTTCAGCAATAGCGGCGACGTCGATACCGGGAGCGCCGCGACGACGGCCGCGAGCTTCGTCAATACCGGTACCGTCGACAATGCCGGGACGATCGCCGCCAGCGTCGACAACAGCGGCAGCTGGACGAACAGCGGGACCCTCATCGGCTCGCTCGCCAATTCCGGCAGCTTCACCAATAGCGGCCTCGTCGAGGGCGCGGTCAGCAATACCGGCAGCATGACCAATACCGGCGAGATCGACGGCGACGTCTCCGCCTGGGGTCCGTTCGCCAATCAGGGGACGGTCTCCGGAACGCTGACGCTTTATGGCATGCATCACGGCAATGGCAGCGTCGGCGGGCTCGTCGTCAAAGAGGGCGGCATCGTCTCGCCCGGCAACTCCGTCGGCGCCATCGCGGTGTCGGGCGATGCGGTGTTCGAGCCGGGTTCGGTGCTCGCCGCCGAGATCGGCCCGAACGGCATCGCCGATCTTCTCAGCGTTGGTGGAACGCTGACCGCCGGCGGCGCCACGCTGGTCCTCCTGCCGACGAACGACTTCCAGCCGGCGCTCGGCAACACTTACTCCGTCATCCAGGCGGGCGCGATCGCATCCGCCTTTGCGGTCGCCTCGCCGCTGTTCGGCGCCGACGATGCGCCCCTGCCCTTTCTGGGCGCAAGCATCGACGGGAACGGCGTGCTGACGCTCGGCCGCAGCGCGGTGAGCTATGCCGGCTATGCCACGACGGCGAATGCAGGGAATGCGGCCGTCGCCGCCGACAGTCTCGGCTTGCAGTCGCCGCTCAACCGCTCGCTGGCGCTGATGAGCGCGGCGAAGGCGCCGGCCGTCCTCGCCAGCCTCACCGGCGAGGTGAACGCCTCGGCCGAAACGACGCTGCAGCAGCAGTCGATCTATCTGCGCGACGCCGTCAATCGCCGCGTCCGCCAGGCCTTCGCCGATATCGACGGCGCCGCCGGCACGGGCAATGAGACCGCACGCCTCGCGCCTGGCCTCGACGCCACCGCCTGGTCGCAGGCCTATGGCGCCTGGGGCAATACCTCGTCCGACGGCAATGCCGAGGCGCTGTCGCGCTCGATCGGCGGCTTCCTGCTCGGCGCCGACGCGGCGCTCGGGGCTGACTGGCGCGTCGGTGTCGCCGGCGGCTACAGCCGCTCCGATTTCTCGCTGGATGGCATCGGCGGCGGCGGATCGAGCGACAATTACGACGTCGCGCTCTATGGCGGCACGCAGCAGGGCGCGATGAGCCTCCGCTTCGGCGCCGGCTACACCTGGCACGACATCGCGACCTCGCGCGCCGCCTTCACGCCGGGGGCCGAGTTCCTGTCCGCCGATTATGGCGGCGGCACGGCTCAGCTGTTCGGCGAGGCGGCCTATGGCTTCCGCTTCCAGAACGGCACGATCGAGCCCTTCGCCAATCTCGCTCATGTCAATCTGGCGGTCGACGGCTTCTCGGAATCCGGCGGCCCGGCGGCCCTCGCCTTCGGCGACAGCACCATGTCGACGACCTACAGCGTGCTCGGCATCCGCATGGCGCAGACTTACGACATCAATGACGGCATGAAGCTGCTCGCCCATGGCGGCCTCGGATGGCAGCACGCCTTCGGCGATGTCGTGCCGGAAGCGAGCGCCGCCTTCGCCGGCTCTTCGGCCTTCACGGTGGCCGGCGCGCCTCTTGCCCGCGATGCGGCGCTGATCGATGCCTTTCTCGGCCTCCGCCCGAGCAGCCAGCTCGATTTCGGCCTCCGCTATTCCGGCCAGATCGCTCAGGAAGCATCCGACAATGCCGTGGAAGGCGTGCTCGAGGTCCGCTTCTGACGCGCGGGTCGACGGCGGGAGGCCTTCGCTTCATCGAGCGTGATCCAGGCCGGCGCGTGGTCGCTGGCCTTGTCCCAGCCGCGCACGTCGCGGTCGACACCGGCCGCCGCCAGCCTCGGGACGAGCTCGGGGCTCAGCAACAGATGGTCGAGCCTGAGGCCGGCGTCGCGGCGATAGGCGTTCCGGAAATAGTCCCAGAAGGTGTAGATCACCTCGCCGGGATGAAGGTGGCGCAGGGCATCGGTCCATCCTTCCGCGAGGAGATCGGCGAAGGCGGCGCGAATCTCGGCCCGGAACAGCGCATCGTCCACCCAGCGCTCCGGCTTGTAGACGTCGAGCTCCGTCGGCATGACGTTGAAGTCGCCCACGAGCACGACCGGAGCGCCGCTCGAGAGAAGCGCGGCGGCGTGGGTCTTGAGGCGTTCGAACCAGCGGAGCTTGTAGTCGAATTTCGGCCCCGGCGCCGGATTGCCGTTCGGCAGATAGAGGCAGCCGACCAGCACGCCGTTCACCGCCGCCTCGATATAGCGGCTCTGGGTGTCGTCTTCCTCGCCGGGAAGGCCGCGCCGCGTCTCGATCGGGTCTCTGCCCTTCGCGAGGATGGCGACGCCGTTCCACGCCCGCTGCCCCTGCCACACCGCGCCATAACCGGCCGCCTCAAGCGCGCCGCGCGGAAAGCGCTCGTCCGGCGCCTTCAGCTCCTGCAGGCAGACGATGTCGGGCTCGGCCTCGGCCAGCCAGCGCAGCAGCACCGGCAGGCGGCCATTGATCCCGTTGACGTTGAAGGTCGCGATCTTCATCGAAGCTGGAACGCGGCCGCGGCGGGAGCGATCCCGCCGCCGGCGATCACAGGCGCCATCCTACGCCTTCGGCAGTTGGAACTCGCTGCGGAAGCGGAGCGCATTCGCCATCAGGATGGTCCTCCGCTCGGCGAGAACCTCCGGCGTCGGCGGGGTCGGCGGCGCGGTCCGTGTCGGCAGCGGCTCGCCGACCAGCTTGAAGAACTCTTCCTGCCCGGCAGGAACGCAGAGGCAGAGCATGCGGGCTGGCGTCGGCGAGACGACGCGGAAGCCGTGCGGGGCATTGGCCGGGATGTTGATGGTCTGACCGGCCGCGGCGCGGTGGGTTTCGCCGCGGAAGGTCAGTTCGAGCTCGCCTTCGAGGATGTGGAACATCTCCTCGAAATCATGCCTGTGCGGCGGCGGGCCGCCGGCGGGAACGAACATGTCGATCAGGCTGTAGCGCCCGCCGGTCTCCTCGCCCGAGACGAGGATCGTATAGGTGCCGGCGCCGATGCCCAGATGGGTCAGGCCGGGATCGTCGGCCCCGACGATCGTCGCGCTGCGTGCGAGATCGTCGGCGGGGAGCGGCGGAAAGCTGTCGGTCATGATGAAGGTCTTTCCTGTTCAGGCGAGGGTGAAGTCGGCGACGGCCTTGCCGGGACCATGGCCGGTGCGGTTTCGCTCGATGGCGGCCGGGATGGCTTCGAGCGGAACAGTCTCGGCGATGGTCACCTTCAATCCCCCAGAGGCGGCTGCGGCGCCGATCGCGGCAAGACGTTCGCCATCGGGCTTCATCATGAACCAGAGGCCCCGCCGGCCATCGGCGCGCGGCGCCGCGATATCGGGACGGACGGCGCTGACGACCACGCCGCCTTCCGGCAAGAGGGCGAAGGAGCGATCGGGCGCATCGCCGCCGGCGAGGTCGATCACGAGGTCGACCGGGCCGCTCACCGCCTCGAACCGCTCGACCGTCCGGTCGATCACCCGATCGACGCCGAGGTCGCGGAGATGCGGCAGGCTGGCGGTCGATCCCGTCGCGATGACGGTGAGCCCGAGCGACTTCGCCATCTGCACCAGCAGCGTGCCCACGCCGCCGGAAGCGCCATGCACGAGGACGGTCTGCCCCGCCTTCGGCGCGCCGGCTGCGTGAAGCATCTGCCAGGCGGTCAACCCGGCGACAGGGAGCGCAGCGGCGACGATGTCGGATAGCCCGGCCGGCGTCGGCGCGAGGACAGCTTCCGGAACGGCGACGAAATCGGCATAGGCGCCGAAGGGCGCGAGGCCGAAGACGCGATCACCGACCGCGAAGCGGCTGCCCTCGCCGATCGCGGCGATCTCGCCGGCGAGTTCCATGCCGAGGATCTGAGGGAAGGTGACCGGCTTCGAATCCTTGAGGAACCCCTCGCGGATCTTCCAGTCGATGCCGTTGATGCCGGCGGCGCGAACGCGGACGACGGCAATGCCGGGCGCGGGCTCGGGCATGGAGGCCGGCGCGGGTTCGAGAGCCTCGGCGCCGCCGAACCGGGTGAGGACGATGCTGCGATGGGTCATGTCGTTTCTCCTTTCGACACGCCCAACCTAGTGTGTTTCACTCCTCGCCTTCAGACACTGAATTTAGGACGGAGTGGCTCAGATATGGAACAGTTGGACCTCGATGCGCTGGCCGACTTCGTGCTCGTTGCGACGCATGGCGGCCTCGGACGCGCCGCCCGCAGCAGCGGACGCTCCAAGGCGACGCTGTCGCGCAAGCTGACGGAACTGGAGAACGCCCTGCAGGTCCGCCTGGTCGAGCGCGGCGCGCAGGCGCTCCGCCTCACCGAGGCCGGCGCGGCGCTCTACGCCCGGGCGCGCGGGCCGCTCGCCGATCTCGCGCAGGCCGGAGACGACAGCCGCAGCGGCGACAGCGAACTCGCCGGGCTCCTGCGCATCAGCGCCCCGGGGCTCTTTTCCCAGGTCGCCCTCAGCCGCGCGGCGGCCGAATTCTCGCGGCTTCACCCGCGCCTCGAGATCGAGATCAATGCCGAGGATCGTTTCATCGACCCGGTCGAGGAGGGATACGATCTGGTCGTCCGGACCAACCCGAAGCCGACGGAGGCGATGGTCGGGCGGCGCCTCGCGACGGACGAACTCGTGCTCGCGGCCGTCCCCGACATCGAGCGCCCGGCGCCCGGGAGCATCGTTCCGGCAGTCCTGATGAGCCGGGCCGGCGAGATCCGCCCCTGGATCGTGATGACCGATGCGGGCGAGGCGATCTTCACGCCGCGACCCGTCCTGCGCCTGTCGTCGATGCTGATGGTCTATGAGGCCACGAAGGCCGGCGGCGGCGTCGCCGCGCTGCCGGTGTCGCTCGCCGCGCGCGATGTCGCGGAGGGCCGGCTCGTCTCATGGGGAAAGGTCCTCAACCGGTCGGTCGAGGTCTGGATCCTGCACGCCTCGCAGCGGCTCTCCAGCCCCAAGGTCACCCGCTTCGTCTCGTTCCTGGCCGAGCAGTTCCGCGGCGGCGCGCTCGAGCTCTGATCGCGACGTCAGGCCGGCTGGAAGCCGCTCAACACCTTGAGATGATGGTGGTGGTGTTCGTGATCGTCGCCATGGCTGTGCGACGTCACCTCCTCGACGATCGGGATCAGGCTGGTCGAGCCATGCATGATGCCGCGCTCGGAGAACAGCGTCTCGGCATAGGCGGTGACGGCGCCGACCTCCCCGCGCATGACCGTCACCTCGACGGACGTCGTATGCCCGAGCGGCACCGACAGCGCGGCGATCGTCTGGTCGTGCCGGTCCAGCCGCCCCTGCGGCACGCGCAGCGCAAGGCCACGGACGGACTGGTCGACCGTGCAACTGACGACGGCGAAGCAGGCGGCATGCGCCGGCGCCTCGGGCCGCGCGGCGAGGCCGCGCCGCACGAGGTCGCGGATCGCCTCCGACCGGCTCCCCGCCCCCGTGCCCGCGACATAGGCATCGAGCGCGGCCGCGAGATCGTCATCGATGGCGATGGTGGTGCGTTGCATCGGCTCCTCCCGGGTCGCGTGGAAGGTTAGGCCACGCCCCTTCGCGCGGCAATGCGCCGGCGCCCGCCTCGCCGCAAGCAAAAACAAAACCCGGCGCGGAGGCGCCGGGTTCGCTGGTACTGCCGATGGAGGATCGTCAGGCGGCCTTCTTGTTGACCGTCTGCCCGGCGAGGCTGCTGAGCAGTTCGTCGGTCTTCTTCTCCTCCTGCAGCGTCTGGTCGAGGAGCGCCGCGGCGTCCTTCATGCCGAGCTGCAGCGCCCAGGTCTTGAGCGTGCCGTAGCGGGCGATCTCGTAATGCTCGACGGCCTGCGCGGCGGCGGTCAGGCCGGCGTCCAGAGCGTCCGACCCCTCGAACTCTTCCATGACCTCCTTGCCCTCCTCGATGATGCCGAGAATGGCATCGCAGGTCTTGCCGCGCGCCGGCTTCTCCAGCATCTCGAAGATCTGCTGCAGGCGCTCGACATGACCTTCGGTCTCGTCGCGGTGCTGCTGGAAGGCCTGCTTCAGTTCAGGGGACTCGGCGCTGCGCGCCATCTTCGGCAGCGCCTTCAGGATCTGCTTCTCGGCATAGAAGATATCCTTGAGCGTCTCGACAAAAAGGGTCTCGAGAGTCTGCTGCTGAGCCATGTCACATCTCCATTGGGTGGGGTGGCGATTCAAGTACTTCGGAGCGGATTCGTTCCCGCCACGGTTGCTTCATCGCGAGGTCGCGGCCGGTGGCTCCTGGAGCGAGATCGGACCGCCGCTCGGACCGGTTTCCTGAGCTGCTGCGCCGGTCTTCGAACTGCCGTGCCCCGGCGCCGAGGCGGGACCCGAGCCGGGCGTGGAATGACCCGACGAGGGCGCGTGGGAGCCCTGCGCCGGCTTCACGCCGCCCGCGCCACCGGGGCTCGCCGATCCGGCCTGCCGGGAAGCGTCCGGCTTGTCGCGGTCGGGCTTGCGGTCGTGCGGCTTTACGTCATGCGGCTTGGGCTCGTGCGGGTTGCTGGCGCCGGAGCTGCCGCTCGACCTAGCCTCCTCCGATTTCGGCCCCTCCAGCTTGGACTGGGGCGAGCCGTGCGGCTTGGACGGAAAGCCGCTGCGGTCGGCATAGTCGCGCGGCCGGCCGCGGCGGCCATGTGTATCCGCGAGCGCCTTGCGAACTGCGATATCGATCAGCGTGAGCCCGGCCGTCATCGCGAGCGCGACGCCGGCATTGTCGCGCTTGCGGTTGTGCGAACCGAGCGCCGCGCCGAGTACGGCGAGGTCGAGCAGGTCACCGACGACGCGGCTCGTCATGCCCGCCTGCTTCTCGGTCGAGAGCGTCAGCATGCCCGACGCGATCTCGCGCGCGCCGAAGACGCGCATCAGACCTTCCCGGCCGGTGAGGCCGAGCGTCCGCGTGAGGAGTTGCGGCGCGAGAAGCTGCGTCACCCCGAGGCCGATCGAGAACCAGCCGAGCCCCTTGGCGAGGCGGTCGGGACCCGGCACCGCCGAAGGACCGGTCGCGAGGATCTTCGGGTCGCCTTCCGGGCGGGTGAGATTGGCAAGTTTCTTCATGATGACCTCGCTCAGGGCTTCAGGACGACCTTGATGCAGCTGTCCTGCTTGTCGCGGAACACGCGGTACATCTCGGGTCCGTCCTCGAGACCGACGGTGTGGGTGATGACGAAGGAAGGATCGATCTCGCCTTCGGCGATGCGGCGCATGAGGTCGTCGGTCCAGCGCCGCACATGCGTCTGGCCCATGCGGAAGGTGAGGCCCTTGTTCATGGCAGCGCCGAGCGGGATCTTGTCGACGAGCCCGGCATAGACGCCCGGAACGGAGACGATGCCGGCCGGGCGGCAGACATAGATGATCTCCCGCAGCACATGCGGGCGATCGTTCTCCATCATGAGCAGCTGCATGCCGCGATCCATGATCGTGTCGGGCAGCGACAGATCGACATGGCTCTCGGTGCCGACGGCATCGATGCACTTGTCGGGACCCTTGCCGCCGGTCAGCTCGTTGAGCCGCTCGATCACGCTCTCCTCGCCGCGATTGATGGCGATCGCGCCGGCCGCCTCGGCCATGCCGAAGCGCTCGGGGAGATAGTCGATGGCGATCACCTGGCGGGCGCCGAGCAGGATCGCACTGCGGATCGCCATCTGGCCGACCGGACCGCAGCCCCAGACCGCCACCGTGTCGCTAGGTTCGATGTCGCATTGCACGGCGGCCTGCCAGCCGGTCGGCAGGATGTCGCTGAGGAACAGCACCTGCTCGTCGGGCAGGCCGTCGGGAACCTTCACATGCGTCGCATCGGCGAAGGGCACGCGGAGATATTCGGCCTGCCCGCCCGGATAGCCGCCGGTGAGATGGGTGTAGCCGAAGAGACCGGCGGTGGTATGGCCGAAGACCTTTTCGGCGAGATCCTTGCGGCGATTGCTGCGCTCGCAGACGGAATAGTTGCCGCGGCGGCACTGTTCGCATTCGCCGCAGGTGATGGTGAAGGGCACGACGATCCGGTCGCCGACCTTGAGGCTGTCACCGACGCCGGAGCCGACTTCCACCACCTCGCCCATCGCCTCGTGGCCCATGATGTCGCCGGGCAGCATGGCGGGAACGAGATTGTGGAAGAGATGCAGGTCGGAGCCGCAGATGGCGCAACTGGTGACCTTGATGATCGCGTCGCGCGGCTCCTGGATTTCCGGGTCGCTGACGGTGTCGCAGCGTATGTCTTCCTTGCCATGCCAGACGAGGGCTCTCACGGGCGTTCTCCGCATTCGCATTGGACGTATCCATGGTCGAACGGCCGCCGCCTCTGCTTGTTCCCGCCGCCGATGCCACCGTGTCGCGCTTGCTTTCTCGTAAAGCCCCGTCCAGATAGGAGGAATCGGCAGCGGGAGCGAAACGGCGGATGGCGACGATGTCTCCCGACGAGGACGAGGCGAGGATGGACCCGCAACAGGAAGCGGGCGTCGACAACCGGCTCGGAACGCTGCTCGAGGCGATCGAGGGCGAGCGTGTTCCCGAGCGCCTCCTGAAGCTCGCCGAGATGCTGCAGAACGAGCTCTCCCTCCGCCGGCAGCGGCGCCGTCCGAACTGAGGCTTTCGATCGGCCACGGCGGAACCCCGACCGTTTAGGCGCATTCCCTCCAAGGGGCAGCCGGCGGGAGTGATCGACGTGAACGTCAACGAAATCGACGGGCAGAACGGCGAGGTCGACTCGGTTGTCGCGCTGATTCCTGCCCTGCGCGCCTTTGCGCGCTCGTTTTGCCGCAATCCGAACGATGCCGACGACCTGGTTCAGGAGACGCTGGTCAAGGCCATCGCCAATATCGATAAATATGAGGAAGGCACGCGCCTCAAATCGTGGCTGTTCACGATCATGCGCAACACCTTCTACACGCGCATCCGCGTTGCGAAGCGCGAGGCGCCGGGCGATGCGGACTGCGTCGCCTCGCAGCCCATCGTGCTGGCGACGCAGGAATGGACGCTGCGTGGCCAGGAGGTCGAGGCAGCCATCGAACGGCTTTCGCCCTCGCACCGCGAGGTCCTGATCCTCATCGGCATGCACGGCGTCTCCTATGAGGAGGCGGCCGAGATCTGCGGCTGCGCCATCGGAACGGTGAAGAGCCGCCTCAACCGGGCGCGTGGCGCCGTCCTGGAAATGCTGGGCGAACAGTCGGCTGGCGCGCTGGTCGAATCCTCGGAATGGCTCGCCGGAGAGGCGTCCTCGTCCGGCCGCGTTTCACCACGCTGATCGCCTGCGGAGCGGAATGACGAAAAGGGCGACCGGGGAACCGGCCGCCCTCCTCGTTTCTACTTGACCTTTTCGGCCAGCCGGCCGGCCATTTCCTGGTGCATCTGCAGGACGGGCAGCGTCTTGGCGGCGAAGGCGCGGAATGTGCCGTTCGGCCCGGTCGTCGAGAACTGGGTGAAGAGTTCGACCGCCTCGCGATGCGCGTCGATCTGCTGCTGCACATAGATCTTGTCGAAATCGTCGCCCGCATCGCGAAGCGCCTTGAGCAACGCCTCGTGGGCCGCGTCGGTCGCCATCGGCAGTTGCAGCACGCCCGCGGCCTGGCGCAGCTCCTGGTCGGCCTTGGAGTGGTCAGTGACCATCTGCTGGCCGAAGGCGCGGACATCGGCGTCCTTGGCCTTCTCGGCGGCGATGCGGCCCGCTTCGATTTCATAGAGGCCCGACACGGCCGCCTTGGTTGCGAAAGCCTCCGCCTCCGGAGGCACGACGGCCTGCGCGGCGCCGCCGCTGTCGTTCGCGGCCTGGGCGAACAGCGGCGCCGGCGCCGCGATCAGGGTCAGCGCGACGGCGGCGGCGGCCACCGGCGCGATGGTGGCGGTAAGGGCGATCCTGGTCATGGTCTGCATCTCCGTTTCGGTTCGATACCGACCAAACCCCGAGAACCGCCGCCTGTTCCTCGCCGCCCGGCCCGGAACCCTCGCTCCGCTCGCCGGTTCTGGCGCGGGGCGAGAATGGAGCTTATGATGAAGAAAACGGACCAACCGTCTGACACAACTGGGGAACCGGCGGCGAAGCGCGATGCCGCGCCGCAGTTCGCCAAAAGCCGGGGCGACGCAAGAAACAGTGGCCTCGACAGCGCCACGCCCCGCGTCACCGGCCCCGACGAGAGAATCGCCAAGGACTGGGACGCCGACTACACCGAGCCGGACCCGTCCCTGCCTAAGCGCCCGAAATAGCAGCCTGCACCGGGGGCGCCGCCGCCCTCACCGCTCGTCATGCGAGAGCGGCAGTCGAGTCTCGTCGGCGAGATTGTCGCGCTCGGGGCCGGCGCCACCTTCGCCCTGGTCGTCGAGGCCCGGCACGGCACCCATATTATCGAACGCCACCGCCGGCTCGACCGGCGTATCGACGCTATCCTCGACATCCATGAGCGGCTCGCCGGCATCTTCTAGCGCGACGATCTCCTTCGCCTGATCCCAGTTGAATTCGGCACGGCCCTCCGGCCGCCCCTCGGACTCCCAGATCGCATAGGCGCGGTCGCGGATGCGCTCTTCGAGCGCGCGGTCGTCATTGGCGTCCATGATCTTCTCCTCGGATGGAGCCTTCCAAGCGGCGGAGCCTCGGTCTTGTTCCCGCGGCGCGGAACATTCGCGTCAGCGGCCTGTTCGCATCTCAGTCACCAACCCCATCACCGACGAGGGCGAACCCATGCGAATCTCCACCGCCGCTGCCGCCGCCGTGATGCTCGCGGCCGCCATCGAAGCGCCGGCGGCGCAGCAGCCGGCCGCGCCGGCACTGCAGCAGGCAACGGCCAATCCGGCGGCATTCATCGTGCCGGCGATAGAGATCGGCCTGCTGCAGCTTGCGATTGCCCGGCTTGCCGTCGCAAGGAGCCGCGATACCGACATCGCCCGCTTCGGCAACTATGTCACTCAGGTCTTCAACGGCGCCAATCAGGCCGTCGCGATGGCGGCCGGCGACATCGAGCCGCCGCGCGCGCTCGACCGTGAGCGACAGGGCCTCTACGACGCGCTGGAGCGCGAGGGCGACGCGACCTTCGACGCCGCCTATCTCCGCCTGCAGGGCCGCGGGATCGACGAGGCGATCACGCTCTATTCCGGCTATGCGCGCTCCGCCGCAACGGGTCCGCTCAGGGACGCCGCCGCTCGCTACGCAGACGACGTCGCCCGCCTCCGCGAGGCCTACCAGAAGCTCGTGCAGGCCAAGGCGCGATAGACCGCAAGGGGAGACACCATGCCGGACACCCTCACTCCCGATGAGGAGAGGCGCGGTGCGCGCCGCATCATCATGCCCGCGATGCTCGCAGCGGCGATCATCTTCGCCGCCATCATCGTCTGGACCTTCTTCATGCCCTGATCGGGCAAACGGAGCCCCCTCAATGCAAGAGACCAGCAACCTTGCCGAGATCCTCTGGATGGTCGGCGTCATTGGCGGACCGGTCGCGCTCGCCGGCGCCATGATCTACGGCATCATGCGCCGCCGCCGGAACGGCCCCCGCCGGTCGGCTGGCAAGGAATAGGCTGAGCTGCCGCTCGCATCGACGTGGGACGAGGACCGGCGCGTGCCAGTCATTCGGCGCTCGCATCCGCCATGCCGGCCTCGAGCTCGGCCTTGCGCTCCTCGAACGCGGCCAGCGAGGCATCGAGCGAGGTGAGCATCTGCCGCGCGCGGACGGCGGCGAGACCACGGCCGCCCCGCTCCAGATCGGCGGCGATGCCCGCCTGCCGCTGCCGCTCGGTCCTGAGCGCCTCGATCGACTTCAGCAGCGACGTATAGCGCTGCTGCGCCTCGAACCCATCCATCGGATCGCCTCCAGCCATTGTTCCGCTCGAGCCGGAACAAGCGGCGGCGCCGAAGGTTTCGTCCCTATCCCGGAAAATCAGGAGAACGAGAATGGTGACCGCCGAAGAACGGCTGATGGAATGGCTCCGTGACGCGCATGCGATGGAGGAGCAGGCCGTGACGATGCTCGACGCCCTCGCCGGGCGGATCGAGCACTATCCCGACGTCCGCGCCAAGATCGAGGAGCACCTCGCCGTGACGCGCGAGCAGTCGCGCCGCCTCGAATCCTGCATCGCGGCGCGTGGCGGCGATACGTCGACGATCAAGGATCTCGCCGGCAAGGTGACGGCCATGGGCCAGGGCATCAGCGGCATGTTCGTGGCCGACGAGATCGTGAAGGGCGCGATGGCGCTCTGCACCTTCGAGCATATGGAGATCGCGGCCTATCGCGTTCTCGTGGCAGCGGCCGAACAGGTCGGCGACACGGCGACCGCCGCCGTGCTGCAGGGGATCCTCGACGAGGAGATCGAGGCGGCAGAAGCAGTCGGCGCGATGCTGCCGGATATTACCGCGCGCTATCTGACCCGAGAGGAAGCGACCGGCCTCGAAGCGAAGCGCTGATCGCCGTACGCGACTGCAGACAGACGAAAAGGGGCGCCGGGCGATCCGCCCGGCGGGCCGTTTCCGTGCCGC
>CAWZZK010000057.1:0-18455 GCA_963966455.1 Kaistia sp.
TGGTCGACGAGGATGCCGAGGGTATCACCATCCGCGGCGCCAAGATGCTGGCGACGAGCGGCATCATGGCCAACGAGATCCTGGTCTCGGGCTTCAACGCCCTGCAGGCCGGCGACGAGGCCTATGCCTTCACGGCCGTGACGCCGGTGGGCACCAAGGGCCTGACTCTGATGTCGCGGCGCAGCTATGAGCAGGCGGCGACCTCGACCTTCGATTATCCGCTCTCCAGCCAGTTCGACGAGAACGACGCCGTCGTCTATTTCGACGACGTCAAGATTCCGTGGGACCGCGTCTTCGTCTTCAAGGACCTGAAGATGGCGCAGGCGCAGTGGCACGACACGCGCGCCCATGTCATGCAGAACTACCAGTGCATGATCCGCTTGATGGTGAAGCTGAAATTCCTGCTCGGCCTCGCCCGCAAGATCGCCGAGATCAACAACATCATCAATTTCCCGCAGGTGCGCGAGACGCTCGGCCTCGTCGCCGCCAAGGTCAACAATATCGAGGCGCTGATCGTCGCGATGGAAGCGGCCGGCGAGAGCTTCAACGGCTTCTACGTGCCGAACCGCACCATGCTGTGCACGGCGCAAGTGATCGCGCAGACGACCTATCCGGAGATCGTCGAGGCGATCCGGACGCTTTCCGGCGGCGGCATGATCATGGTGCCCTCCTCCGAGGCGGATTTCGAGACGCCAGAGACGCGCGCCATCATCGAGAAGACGCAGCGCTCGGTCGTCACCACGTCGGAGGGCCGCGTCAAGCTGATGAAGCTCGCCTGGGACGCGGTCGGCTCGGAGTTCGGCTCGCGCCATCTGCAATATGAGATGTTCTATTCCGGCCCGACCTTCGTCACGCGCGGCAACTCGTTCCGCTTCTTCGACTGGGACGGCGTGAAGGGCTTCGTCGACGGCTTCATGGACACGTATGCGCTCACCGGCGAAGCGCTGCGCCCGGCAGCGGAGTGAGTGGCGTGGACGGCGCAGCGCCGCAGCGGCTCGCGGAGATCGAGCGCCTCGCCTTCCTGGAGCATGGGCGGAGCGGCCTCCGGCTGCGTGACGAGGGACCGCTCGCAGACCTCTCCTTCGCCGTGAAGGACCTCTTCGACGTCGCAGGCTACCGCTCGTCCTGGGGCAATCCCGACCAGCTGCGCGATGGCGACGTGGCGGTCGCCACAGCGCCGGCCGTGCTCGCGCCGCTGATGGCGGGCGCGCGGATGGCGGGCAAGACCGCGACCGACGAGCTCGCCTGCGGCATGTTCGGCATGAACCCGCATTTCGGCATCCCGATCAATCCGGCCGCTCCCGACCGCGCGCCGGGCGGCTCGTCGAGCGGCTCGGCCTCGGCCGTCGCGGCAGGGATCGCCGATTTCGGGCTCGGTACCGATACCGGCGGCTCGATCCGCGTGCCGGCCAGTTTCTGCGGCCTCTATGGCCTCCGCACAACGCATGGCCGTGTCTCGGTCGCCGGCGTCATGCCGATGGCGCCGAGCTTCGACACGGTCGGCTGGCTGACGCGCGACATCGCCACCATGCGACGGGTGACGGAGGTCTATTTCGGGCCGATCGCCGCCGGGCCGTCGCCCCGCCTGATGATCGCCCGCGACGCCTTCGACATTCCCGAGGCCAAGATCGGCGCGGCGCTGCTGCCGATCGCACGGAGCCTTGGCGCGGCGGCCGAGATCACGCTCTATCCGGACGGCGTCGGCGCGGTGCTGGACATCTTCCGCCCGCTGCAGCTGCACGACCTCTATGCCACGCTCGGCGGCTGGGCGACGCGGCCGGGACGCCGGCTTTCGCAGGCGGTCGAGGAGCGGATTGCCCTCGCCTCGCGGACCGATCCGGCGCATGTCGCAGCGACGATACCGCGCCGCGAGGCACTGACGGAGCGGCTGGTCGATCTTCTCGGCGATGACGGGATCCTCGTCATCCCGACCGCGCATGACCTGCCGCCGCTCCGCGATGCGCCCGTCTCGGCGCAGGTCGCCTTCCGCGAAAAAACGCTGGCGCTCACCTCGGTCGCGAGCCTCGCCCGCCTGCCGCAGCTCGCGATCCCGGCGACCTTTGTCGAGGGCAGCCCGGTCGGGCTCTCGCTCATCGCCGGGCCGCGCGGCGAAGGGCGGCTGATCGCCTTCGCCGAGACGATCGGCGATCTCGCGGCCCGCAGCCCATGACGCTTCCAAGCGACGGCGCGCGCGACTTCACCGGCTATGGCCGCAACCCGCCGGATCCGAAATGGCCGGGCGGCGCGCGGCTGGCGCTGGTCGTCGTCCTCAATCTCGAGGAGGGCGCCGAGCCGTCGATACCGGACGGCGACGGGGCGAGCGAAGCGGCGCTGACCGACGCCATTCCCGGCGAGGTGCCGGCCGGCAAGCGCGACTTCGTCGCCGAGACGCTGTTCGAATATGGCGCGCGGGTCGGCTTCTGGCGGATTGCCGAGCTCTTCGACGAGCGCGGCGTCCGCCTGACGGTGAATGCCTGTGCGCAGGCACTCGTCCGCAATCCGGAGATCGCTGCCTATCTTCGCGACAGCACCGTCGATCTCTGCGCGCATGGCGACCGGTTCGTGCGGCATTACCAGATGAGCGAGGACGAGGAGCGCGTGGCCATCGCCCGCGCCCATGCCGGCATCCTCGCCGCGACCGGCCGGGCGCCGCAGGGCTGGCAGAGCCGCTATTCGTCGAGCGAGGCGACGCGGCGGCTTCTCGCCGAGCATGGCGGTTTCATCTATGATTCAGACAGTTATGCCGACGACCTCCCCTATTGGATGAAGGCCGGCGAACGTCCCTGGCTCGTGGTGCCGCACAGCTTCACGCATAATGACAACCGCCTCGCGACGGCGAAGCTCGGCACGGCCGTCGATTTCTACGAGCATCTCGCCGCCGCCTTCCGCGTGCTCCATGCCGAGGGCGCCAGGCGGCCGCGCATGATGACGGTCAGCCTGCATAGCCGCGTCTCCGGCCAGCCCTCGCGCTTCGAGGCGGTGCAGCGCTTCCTCGATCTCGTCGGGCGGACGGAAGGCGTCTGGTGCGCCGGGCGCTCGGAGATCGCGCGGCACTGGATGGCGACCCATCCGGCGGAGGCGGCGCCGTGACCAGGCTCGTCATCACCGGCGGGCGCGTCGCGGATCTCGAGGCGGGAACCGCTGAGGCGCGGGATCTCGTCATCGAGGATGGCCGCATCGCTGCGATCATCGCCCCCGGCACGGCCGACATGGCGGGTGCGGACCATCGCGATGCGCGCGACCGGCTGATCCTGCCCGGCCTCGTGAACAGCCACACCCATGGCCATGCCAATCTGGTGAAGGGCGTCGCCGACCGCTGGACGCTGGAGGCCTCGCTCACCAACGGGCCGTGGATGGGCGGCGCGCGCGATGTCGAGACCGTCTATCTCTCGACGCTCATTGGCGCGCTCGACATGGTCTCGAAGGGCTGCACCGCCTGCTTCGATCTCGTCTACGAGTTTCCGCGCCCGAGCCTCGACGGCTTCATGGCGGTCGCGCGGGCCTATGCCGATGCCGGGATGCGCGCCGTGCTGGCGCCGATGGTGGCCGACAAGACGCTGTTCGCCGCCATTCCGGGGCTCGCCGAGAGCCTGCCGGAGGATCTCCGCGCCGAGGTCGGGCGCTTTGCGCTCGGCAGCGGCGAGGCGACCGTCGAGGCGCTCGAGGCAATTGCCGCTGCGCAGGGCAATCTGCCGCCCGGCATCACGCTGGCGATGGCGCCGACCATCTCGCATCACTGCTCGGAGCCGTTCCTGATGCAGGTGGCGGGGCTCGCCGAGCGGCATGGCCTGCGCCTCCACATGCATATCGCCGAGTCGCGGCTGCAGGCGGTGGCGGCGCAGAAGCTCTGGGGTCGGTCGCCGGTCGCCTTCCTCGCCGAGCGCGGGCTGCTGTCGCCGCGGTTCATCGCGGCGCATGCGGTGTGGCTCTCCGGCGCCGATCTCGACGTTCTGGCAGAGGCCGGAGCGTCGGTCGCGCATATCCCGGCGTCCAATTTCCGGCTCGGCGCCGGCATCGCGCAGGTGCGGCCGATGCTGGAGCGCGGCATAAGGGTTGGCCTCGCCACCGATGGCGCCAACTCCTCGGACGCGCTCTCGATGCCCGAGGCGATGCGGCTCGCCAGCCTCGCCTCGCGCGCCTTCGACGGCCCGCGCGAGGACTGGCTCTCGGCGGTCGAGACGCTGCGGCTCGCGACCGAAGGCGGCGCCGGCATTCTCGGCGTCGCCGATACAGGCCGGATCGTGGTCGGCGCGCTGGCCGATCTCACCTTCTACGATCTCGGTCATATCGATTTCATGCCGCTCAACGATCCGCTCAACCAGGTCGTGACGGCGGCGGGACCCGATGCCATCAGCGACGTCATGGTCGGCGGCCGCTTCGTGAAGGCGGACGGGCGGATCACCACCATCGATCCGGCGAGCCTACGCGAACGGGTCGCCGAGACGGTCGCCCGGCTCGGCGCCACCCTCGCCGGCCCGCGCGCGCTCGCGGCAAGGCTGGAGCCGCATGTCGTCGCCTTCGCGGAGCGCGAGCGCGCCTTTCCGCTCCCCATCAGCCGCCTCCTGCCCGTCGAAGGGGAAAGGACATCATGACCGCGCCCGTCGACCCGATGGAGTTCCGCCGCGCCTGCTCGCTGTTCGCGACCGGCGTTGCCGTCGTCACCACGCATCACGGCGACATCTTCGCCGGGATGACGATCAATTCCTTCGCCTCCGTCTCGCTGGAGCCTTCGCTGGTGCTCTGGAGCATCCGCGACAATGCCCGATCGCGCGGCATCTTCGAGGGGGCGGGACGGTTCGCCATCAACATCCTCGCGAGCGAGCAGATCGCCGAGGCGCGGCATTTCTCCAAGCACACGCTGGAGGCCTTCGAGGGCGAGCCGATGAGCATTTCGGCGCGCGGGCTGCCACTCCTTCCCGGCGCCCTCGCCCATCTCGAATGCGAGACGCGCGCCATCCATGACGGCGGCGATCACCGCATCATCGTCGGCGAGGTCGTGGCGCTCTCCGCGCGCGACGGCGACCCGCTGCTCTTCTTCCGTGGCCGCCTCGCGGCCGGTTTCGGCGCCTTCGAACAGAGCGGACACGCATGAGCATGAAACGCATCGGCCATATCACGCCCTCCTCCAACACCTGGCTGGAGCCGCTCACCTATGCGATGAACGAGCCCTTCACCGGGCGCCTCACGCATCATTTCTCGCGCATCCGCGTCAGGCATCTGGCGCTCGAGGCGGCGTCGGAGGCGCAGTTCCAGCAGGAGCCGATGCTGGCCGGCGCGCGGCTGCTCGCCGATGCGCCGCTCGACGGCATCGTGTGGAACGGCACCTCGGCGAGCTGGCGTGGCCTCGAGAACGACCTCGCGCTCTGCGCCGCCATCACCCGCGAGACGGGCCTGCCGGCCTCGACCTCGACGATCGCCTTCTATCGCGCCTTCCGCACATTCGGCTGGCAGAAGATCGCACTCGCGGTGCCCTATACCGAGGACATTACGGCCGATATCGCGACCGAATATGCGCGGCAGGGCTTTTCCATCACCGGCACGGCCTGCCTCGGCATCCGCGAGAATGTCGGCATCGGCGCGGCGAGCCCCGACGGGATCCGCGACGTGCTCCGCCGCGCGGCGAAGAGCCGGCCGGACTGCATCGCCGTCGTCTGCACCAATTTCAACGCGACCGCGCTGGTGGCCGAGATGGAAGCCGAGCTCGGCATTCCGATCGCCGATTCCATCGCCGTGACCTTCTGGGAAGCGCTGCGCCTCGCCGGCATGGAGGAGCCGGTCGAGGGCTGGGGCAGGCTCCTTGCATCACCCGCCGCGGCGGTCGCCGCCTGATCAGCAAGAAGGAGCACGAACGGCATGAGCAAGGAAATCTTCGTCGCCTATGGCATCGACGTCGACGCGGTGGCCGGCTGGCTGGGCTCCTATGGCGGCGAGGACAGCCCGTGCGACATCTCGCGCGGCGTCTTCGCCGGCGAGGTGGGCACGCCGCGGCTGCTCAGAATGTTCGACCGCTTCGGCATCAAGACGACCTGGTTCATCCCCGGCCATTCGATCGAGACCTTCCCGGACGAGATGGCCGCCGTTGCCGCCGCGGGCCACGAGATCGGCATGCATGGCTATAGCCATGAGAACCCGCTCATGATGTCGGCCGAGCAGGAAGCCGCGGTGCTCGACAAGTCGATCGCGCTCATCGAGCAGCTGCAGGGCCGCAAGCCGTCCGGCTATGTCGCGCCGTGGTGGGAGTTCTCGGCGACGACGATCGACATGCTGATCGCGCGGGGCATCATCTACGACCACTCGCTGATGCATAACGACTTCTTCCCCTATTACGCCCGCACGGGCGAGAGCTGGTCGAAGATCGACTATGGCAAGCCGGCCTCGAGTTGGATGACGCCGATGGATCGCGGCCACGAGACGCCGCTCGTCGAGATTCCGGCCTCCTGGTATATCGACGACCTGCCGCCGATGATGTTCATGAAGGCGGCGCCGAACAGCCACGGCTTCGTCAATCCGCGCGATATCGAGGAGCTGTGGCGCGACCAGTTCGACTGGGTCTACCGCGAATACGACTATGCCGTGTTCCCGATCACCATCCACCCGGACGTTTCCGGCCGCCCGCAGGTACTCTCCATGCATGAGCGGCTGTTCGCGCATATGGCCAAGCATCCGGCCGTCAAATTCGTGACCTTCGAGGAGATCGCGAAGGACTTCCTGAGGCGCCATCCGCAGGGAACGCCCGGCCCGAAGCCCTGAGGCGATCATGTGCGGGCTTTGCGGCAGCTTCACCGACCTTTCCTGGAGCGCGGTGCCGACGCTGGCCGCACGGCCGGCGCTCGGCCGCGCGAGGCTCGCCGAGGCCGCTTCGCGACTGGCTGCAGGGAGCGGCGTGCGCGTTTCGGCCTGGGGCCAGGGATTCCGCGTCACCGGCCCGACCGGCCGGACCGCACTCGTCGCCGATCTCGCGGCGCTCTGGGCGGCGGTCGATCGGCTCGGCCGCTCGTCGCCCGATCCGCTGGAGGGCGTGGCGTGAGCGGCGCGATGCGCTGCCCAGTCGATGTCCTCACCGGCTTTCTCGGCGCCGGCAAGACCAGCCTGCTGCGGAGACTGATCGCCGAGGGCGCACTCCGCGACACCGCCGTGCTCGTCAACGAATTCGCCGCGTTGCCGGTCGACAACCGCCTCGTTTCGATGGCCGGTAAGCCTGTCGGGCTGATCGGCGAGGGCTGCATCTGCTGCGTCACGGACGGCAATCTCCGCGCCGCACTGATCGGTCTGCTCGACGCCCGCGAACGCGGCACGATGCCAGCCTTCAGCCGCGTGCTGATCGAGACCTCTGGCCTCGCCGATCCCGGCGCCATCCTGGCGGCGCTCGCCGCCGACCCGATGCTGAAGGCGCGGCTCAGCGCCGGCCGCGTGGTGACGCTCGTCGACCTCGTGCATGGCGAGGCGACCTTCGACGACGCCGCCGAGGCGATCGCCCAGATCGTCGCCGCCGACGCCGTTGTCTTCACCAAGCGGGACAGCGCAAGCGAGGGTGCATCGGACCGTCTCGTCGGGCGGATCGCATCGCTCAATCCGCTCGCGGTGATCCTGCCGGAGCAGGTCGAGAACCCCTTCGCCTGGCCCCTGACGGGCGCGGGCGACGTGCTGCGCCACAGGGCGCTTCGCCGCTTCCTGGCGGTGCCCGCGGAGACGCGGCATGGCGGCATCGCGGCCGGGCTGCTCACGGCGGAGACTCCGGTCGAGTGGTCGCGCTTCGCCGCCTGGCTGTCGCTGCTGCTGCACCGGCATGGCGCCGCCATCCTGCGCATGAAGGGCGAGGTCGCGATCCGGGGCGACGGCGCCGTCTCCGCCGTGATGGTCCAGTCGGTGCGGCATGTCGTGCATGCGCCGGAGCATCTGGCGAGGGCCGAGGGCACGGCGCTGGTCGTCATCGCGCGGGGTCTGGAGCCGGCGGCGATCGAAGCCTCGTTCCGCCGGCATGTCACGGGCGAAGCGGGGGCGGACCAACAGCATCGTGTCGCCGTCTGATTGATGGGCAGCCGCTGCCCAGCCTTTCGGCAGCGTCGTTCCGAGATCGCGCGTATGCAAGGGTCTTGAATTGGTATGCAGATTGCTTTGACTGTCACCGACCGATCGACCGGAAATCCGGGTCGGGCATCAACCGGCAGCGCCGCTTGCGGCGCGCGATCGAGAGGACGGACATGCGCGGGCGCCCTGCCCGCCGGTCCGCTGCAGGACGAATGACGATGAACGGCCTCGACGAGCTCGCCGAACGGGTGCGCTTCGAGCTCGACTGCGTCGCCTATCCGGCGCGCGAATGGGTCAAGCCCCGCTTCCATGACGGCGAGCGCGTGCTCGACGTGCTGATCGTCGGCGGCGGACAGAACGGGATCTCCCTCGCCTTCCGCCTGCTGCGCGAGCGCGTCACCAATATCAGCGTGCTCGACCGCAGCCCGGCCGGCTTGTCGGGCCCCTGGGTCACCTATGCCCGCATGCACACACTGCGGACGCCGAAGCATGTCTCGGGGCCGGAGATGGGCATTCCGAGCCTTTCGGTGCGCGCCTGGTACGAGGCGAAATTCGGCGCCGAGGCCTGGGCGCGGATGACCAAGATCCCACGCGCCGAGTGGCACGACTATCTCGGCTGGCTTCAGAAGACCGTCGGGATCGACGTCACGCATGACGCCGAGGTCTTCGACATCGAGCCGCTGGCGGACGACCTCTTCGCCGTGCATGCGACGATCGCCGGGCGCCGCGCGCGGCTGCTGGCACGCCATGTCGTGCTCGCGACCGGCATCGAGGGCGCCGGCCGCTGGCTGGTGCCGCCCGCCATCGCGGCCGCCCTGCCGCGCGAGCGCTATGCGCATACGGCGGAGGCGATCGACTTTTCGGCGCTCGCCGGCAAGCGGATCGCCGTGATCGGCGCCGGCGCCTCGGCTTTCGACAATGCCGCCGAGGCGCTGGAGGCGGGCGCGGCCGAGGTCGCGCTCTATGCCCGCAGGCGGTCTCTGCCCAAGGCCAATCCCAACCGCTATATCGAATTCTCCGGCTATATCCGCCATTTCGCCGATCTCGACGACGCCGTGAAATGGCGGTTCATGTCGCGCTTCTTCGCCATGAACCAGCCGCCGCCGCAGGACACGTTCGAGCGCTGCGCGCGGTTCGACGGCTTCGCGCTGCATCTCGGATCGCCGGTCGAGCAGGTCTCTTTCGCGGACGGTGCCATCGTGATCGAGAGCCCGGCGGGCCGCGCGAGCTATGACTTCCTGATCGTCGGGACCGGCTTCTCGGTCGATCTCGCGGCGCGGCCGGAGCTCGCGCGATTCGCCGGCGAGATCGCGCTCTGGCAGGACCGCTTCACGCCGCCGAAGGGCGAGGAGAACGCGCTGCTCGCGGGCTACCCCTATCTCACCGGCGCCTTCCAGTTCACCGAGAAGCGGCCAGGCGCGGCGCCGTTCCTGTCGCGGCTCTACTGCCATTCCTATGGCGCGATGCTGAGCCTCGGCGCCACCGCCGGGATCTCGCAGCTGAAATTCTCCACCGAGCGCATCGCCTTCGGCATCACGCGCAGCCTCTTCCGCGACGATGCCGGGGCGCTCGTCGCCGGGCTCGAAGCCTATGACGAGGTGGAACTCGATATCTCGGCCTACGAGGCGCGGCGCTCGGCGCGCGCGGCCAGGGTCGCCTGAAAAAGGGCTCGCGCAGAAGGATCATCATGGTCACCGTCACCAACCGCGCCCAGCGCATCACAGAATCCGCCGAGAAGATCGAGAGCCCGTTCGTCCTCGATCCGACGCTCTGCCTCTATAGCCCGCAGGACAATGTCGACAGCCTGACCCATCCGCGCATCGCCGCGTGGCTCGACTTCATGCGCGACAGCTACGAGCCGAAGCTGCCGGAAGCGAAGCGGCGGGTACTGCTCTTCATGCCCTGCACCAAGACGAAGCCCTATCCGTTCTCGTCCGAGCACAAGGCGATCAACCAGCGCCTCGCCGACGAGGGCTTCCGGCCGACCGCGCGGCTCGACCTGCCGCAGGAGCTGCAGGCCCGGCTGGAACCGGCCTTCTCGCAGGACGTGCTCAATCTCTCGCCGCTGATTGATGATGCGGGCACGCTGGTGCACCGGATGGTCATCTCCGAGCCGATGGCGGTGGTGCCCTACGAGCATATCGTCGACTATCCCGGCGGCGCCTCGCCGGCGACGGCCTATGACGATCCGGGTCTCTTCGAGAAGCGCGGCAACGCGGTCTCGCCCTGGCGGGAGGATTCGACGGCCGTCGCCGTCTCGTCCACCCGCTGGAAATGGGGCGACGAGGAGCGGCGCAGCTATGCCGTCATGCACAATGCGATGGCCGAGGGCGTCGCGGCGGTCGTGGCGCGGATCGGCCACCATTATGACGACATCGTCGCCTGGGTGGCGCCGGGCCTGACGCACCGCTCCTTCGTGATCGGCAAGAGCGAGCGCGCGGCCAACAATGTCCCGTCGAGCCGCAAGGTCGGCGCGGGGCGCGTCGATCTCGTCGGCGCCAATGATCATCTCCCGGCCGGTTCGCGCATCGCGGCGCTGCCGACGCTCGCCGAATGCCAGGACGCCGTCGAGCGGCTGGCGCGGCGGCTCGGCGTCGACATGCAACAGGCGACGGGGATCTATGCCCGCGGCGGCGCCAACGCGACGCCGCTCGCCCTGCCGGAGTTGCTCGACACGCTCGTCGCGCGGCTGAAGCGAAACGGAGCCTGAGACGAATGCCCGGATTGAAACTGACCATCGGCGCCAGCGACAGCGACCGCACGAGGCCGATCGCGAGCGGCGAGGTGACGATCGCCGGCGTCGCGCCCGAGGTGACGCTGATGGGCGTGCAGGCGCTGTTCAACAAGCAGCTCGGCAGCCATGTCTTCGACGCCTGCGAATTCCCGCTCGCCACCTATCTGCGCACGCTGGAGCGTCCCGAGCGGCCCTATCTCGCGATCCCGATCTTCCCGTCGCGGCATTTCCGATTCTCGAGCGTGTTCGTGAACAAGGCGAGCGGCATCACGAAGCCGGCCGACATGGCCGGGAAGCGGATCGGGCTGATGGTGTTCGACATGGCAGCGGCCGTCTGGCAGCGCGGCATCTTCGAGGAGTTTTACGGCCTCGACCGTACCGCGCCGATCTATGTGACGGGCGGCCTCGAGGCGCCGCGCACGGGCGACGAGCATCCGCAGCTCTATCCGCCGAAGTTCAAGGTCGAGCGGACCGACAAGGCGCTGGCGCAGATGCTCGCCGACGGCGAGATCGACGCGCTCTATACGGCGCGGGCGCCGAGCACCTGGCCGTCGGAGACGGTCGGCCGGCTGTTCGAGGACCCGAAGACGGTCGAGCTCGACTATTTCCGCAAGACCGGCATCTTCCCGCCGATGCATATCCTCGCCATCAAGCGGCCGATCGTCGAAGCCAATCCCTGGCTGCCGCGCTCGCTCTACGACGCCTTCGTCGAGGCGCACAAGGTGGCGCGGGCGAAGATGTTCGACCAGGTGGCGCTCTCGACCATCCTGCCCTGGGCGCTCGAATCGCTGCTGGAAGCGGAGACCGAGCTCGGCGCCGACTACTGGCCCGCCGGTTTTGCGAAGAACCGTGCCATGCTGGCGACGGTCATCCGCTACCTGCAGGAGGATGACCTGATCTCGACCGACTTCACGCCCGAGGATCTCTTCGAGGGCGCCGATATCCTGGACACCTGAGGGGGACCGCATGACCGTTTCGGGCTTCGGCTGGCGCGATCTTTCGACCGACGCGGTTCCCGCTGCCGAGCGGCTCGACTACTGGCGCGACGCAACCAACAGCCTCTTTCCGCCGACACGGCTGCGGCGGGACGGGGTCGAGGGCTTCTACGGCCATGTCGCGTGGCTCGGCCTCGGCGAGGTCACGATCGCCGACATCGTCTCGACCAGCCTCGACGTCTATCGCACCGAGCGGGAGATCCATGGCGGCGACGACCGTTGGTACGAGCTGACGATCCAGATCGAGGGCGAATGCGGCTTCTCGCAGGACGGCCGCGACACGGTGATCGGGCCGCGCGCCATGGTGCTCTATGACAGCCGCCGACCCTATACGATGCGCTTCCGCGGCCCCTACCGGCAGGTGTCGCTGAAGGTGCCGCGCCGGGCGTTGCGCGAGCGGGTGCCCTCGGTCGATCTCATGGTGGCGCAGCGACTCCTCGCCGACCGCATGCCGGGACGCTTCATCTACGATCTCGCGGCCGGGCTCTGCGCGCGCGACAGCGAGCTGCCGCCCGATCTTTCGGGCCGGCTGGAGCAGCATGTGCTGGAACTGACCGCCACGGCTCTCCTCGGGCGCGACACGGTTTCGGCGGCCGGCGTCTCGCAGCTCGATCGGATCAAGGCGCATATCCTCGCCCATCTCGACGATGCCGACCTCTCGCCGCGGGCGATCGCCGAGGCGCATGGGATTTCGCTCCGGCGGCTCTACGAACTGTTCGAGGCGGAGGAGCAGCAGGTCGCCCGCTTCGTGCAGTTGCAGCGGCTCGACCGCATCCGCCGCGAACTCGCCGACCCGCTGATGAAGGGGCTGCCGATCACCACGATCGCGCTTCGTCGCGGCTTCAAGGATTTCTCGCATTTCTCGCGCGCCTTCCGCCGGCAGTTCGGCGTTTCGCCGGGCGCCTACCGGGCCGGAGCCTTTTCGTGAGGCACGCGCACGCAGGTGCATGTTTCTGCGCCAGCGCAGCACTGTGCCCGGCCGGGCCGATCGGGTCTCATGCTGCCATGAAGGCCCGCCCCCTTCGCTCCCGTCATCCGCGGGACGAGGACGAGCGCGGGCGGAACGGGAGCGAATGACCATGGCCCAAGGGGATCTCGACACGCAGGGCTGGCAGGTCCTCGACCGGGCGCATTACCTGCATCCCTTCACCGATCATGCGAGCCTCCGGCAGACCGGCTCGCGCGTCGCGGTGCGCGGCGAGGGCATCTATGTCTGGGATACCGAGGGCACGCGGATCATCGACGGTCTCTCCGGCCTCGGCAATGTGAATATCGGCTATGGCAGGCGCGAGCTGGTGCAGGCCGCCGCCGAGCAGATGCTCGAGCTTTCCTATTGCCAGTCCTTCTTCAAGACGACGCATCGCGCCGCCGTGACGCTCGCCGAGAAGCTGACGGCCATGCTGCCGGACAGCCTCAACCACGTGTTCTTCCAGTCCTCGGGCTCGGAAGCCAACGAGACGGCGATCCGCCTCGTTCGCCGCTTCTGGGACCTCTCCGGCCGACCGTCGAAGCGGATGATCGTCGCGCGCGAGCTCGCCTATCACGGCTCGACCCATATGGCGGCGAGCCTCTCCGGCATTCCGCCGATGCATCATGCCGGCGGCGACATCCCGCTGCCGAGCGTCGCCCATATCAAGACGGCCTATCAGTATCGGAACGGCTTCGGCATGGACCCGGCCGAGTTCGGCGTGCTCGCGGCGAGCTGGCTCGAAGACAAGATCCTCGAGCTTGGACCGGACAACGTCGCGGCCTTCATCGCCGAGCCGGCCCAGAGCGCCGGTGGAGCGCTGTGTCCGCCCGAGACCTACTGGCCCGAGATCCAGCGCATCTGTAAGAAATACGACGTGCTGCTCATCCTCGATGAGGTCGTGATGGGCTTCGGCCGTACCGGCCACTGGTTCGGCCATCGCCGCTACGGCATCGAGCCGGATATCCTGCAGCTCGGCAAGGCGATCACGTCGGGCTATCTGCCGCTCTCCGCCACCGTGATCTCCGACCGCATCGCCGACACCCTGATCGACAAGGGCGGGGAATGGGCGCACGGCTACACCTATTCCGGCCATCCCGCCTGCTGCGCCGTCGCCCTCGAGAACATCCGCATCCTCGACGAGGAGAAGCTGGTCGAGAACGCGGGCGCGGTGCTCGCGCCCTATTTCAAGGCGAAGATCGAGAGCTTCGCCGAGCATCCGTTGATCGGAGATGTCCGCTCCGTCGGGCTGATGGGCGGGCTCGAGATCGTCCAGAACAAGGCGACGCGCGAGGCCTTCCCCTATGAGGCGCATATCGGTGACCACTGCGCAGCCGAGGGGCTGAAACGCGGCCTCGCCTTCCGCGCCAATGGCGACACGATGAGCCTGATGCCGCCGCTGGTGACCACCATCCAGCAGCTCGACACTATCTTCGCCATCGCCCGCGAGGCGCTCGACGCCACCGCCAAGCATTTCGGCGTCAGGGCATGACGAAACCGACCGGCCTCGTCTGGCACGAATTGCTGATGTGGCACGACACGAGCGCGCTCGCGGGGTTCCTCACCTCCGGGCGCGGCGTGATCGAGCCCGACGAGCCGGCCGAAGGCGTCGCGGGCAAGCGGCGGATCAAGAACCTGCTCGATGTCGCGGGGCTGACCGAGCAGCTGACGCTCATCAAGCCGCGCCCGGCGAGTGACGAGGAACTCAGCCGCGTCCATGCCTCCGACTATATCGCCGCGCTGAAGGCGATGAGCGCCGGCTCCGGCGGCGACGCGGCGCTCGGCGACGAAGTCGGCGCGACGCCATTCGGGCCGGGCGGCTTCGACATCGCGTCGCTCGCCGCCGGCGGCATCCTCGAGGCGGTCGATGCGATCGTCGAAGGCCGTGTCGCCAATGCCTATGCGCTGGTGCGCCCGCCGGGCCATCACGCCGAGGCGGCGAACGGCTTCGGCTTCTGCATGTTCAATCACGCGGCGCTGGCGGCGCGCCACGCCCAGGCCGCGCATGGCCTCAAGCGCATCGCGATCGTCGACTGGGACGTGCATCACGGCAATGGCGCCGAGCACATCTTCTGGACCGATCCGAGCGTCTTCACGATCTCGGTCCATCAGGACGGGCTCTATCCGCCTTCATCGGGCGCCGCGGACGCGATCGGCGGGGATGCCGGCGCGGGCACCAATCTCAACATTCCGCTCCCGCCGGGCTCCGGCTCCGGCGCCTATCGCGCCGTCATGGAGCGGGTCATCGTGCCGGCGCTCGACGCTTTCCGTCCCGACATGATCATCGTCGGCTGCGGCCTCGACGCCGGGGCCTATGACCCGATGGCGCATATGATGCTCGACGGGGCGACATTCGCCTTCATGACGAAATCCGTGATGGCGGTCGCCGAGCGGCATTGCGGCGGCCGGCTTCTCATGACGCATGAGGGCGGCTATCACCGTCCCTCGGTTCCCTTCCTCGGCGCCGCGGTGATCGAGGCGCTATCGGGCCTCACGTCGAGCGTCGCGGATCCGTTCCAGCCGATCATTGCCGGCATGCCGGGCCAGGCGCTGCAGCCGCATCAGGACGAGGCGATCCGCCGGGTCGAGGCGATCAGGGCGAAAGTTTCGGAGATGGTGCGATGAGCCCGACCGAGCGCTTCTATATCGACGGTGCCTTCGTCGCGCCGCTTTCGGACGAACGGTCGTCGGTGATCAATCCCGCCACCGAAGAAGCGGTCGCCACCATCGCGCTCGGAACCATCGCCGATGTCGACCGCGCGGTCGCCGCGGCGCGGCGCGCCTTCCCGGCCTTCGCCGCGACCAGCGTCGCCGAGCGGCTGGCGCTGTTCGAGCGCATCGTCGCCGCTTTCACGCGGCGGCGCGAGGATCTCGCCCGCGCCGTCACCGCCGAGATGGGTTCGCCGCGCTGGCTCTCCTGGGAGATCCAGACCGCATCGAGCATCGTCTATTTCGAGAGCGCGGCCCGCGTGCTGGCGAAATTCCGCTTCGACGAGGCGCATGGCCAGTCGCTCATCACGCATGAGCCGATCGGCGTCGCCGGGCTCATTACGCCCTGGAACTGGCCGCTCAACCAGATCGTCACCAAGCTTGCGCCGGCGCTCGCGGCTGGCTGCACGGTGGTGCTTAAGCCGTCCGAACTCTCGCCGCTCTCGGCGCTGATCCTCGCCGAAGTGATGCATGAGGCGGAGACGCCGGCCGGCGTCTTCAACCTCGTCAACGGTACCGGTCCTGTCGTCGGCGCCGCCATCGCCGCGCATCCCGACATCGACATGGTGTCGTTCACCGGCTCGACGCGGGCCGGCATCGCGGTCGCCAAGGCGGCGGCCGATACGGTGAAGCGCGTCCACCAGGAACTCGGCGGAAAGTCGGCCAATATCGTGCTGCCCGACGCCGATCTCGACCTCGCCATCACCGACGGCGTGAAGCGCTGCTTCATCAATTCCGGCCAGTCCTGCATCGCGCCGACGCGCATGCTGGTGCCGGTTACCATGCTGGACGAGGTCGTTGACCGGGCGCGGGCCGTCGCGGCGGAGGTGGTGGTCGGCGATCCGACGCGGGCCGAGACGACCATGGGTCCGGTCGCCGGCGCTGCGCAGTTCGCCAAGGTCGAGGGCATGATCGAGACCGGGATCGCCGAGGGCGCGCGGCTGATCGAAGGCGGCCCAGGGCGGCCGCAGGACCTCAATCGCGGCTTCTTCGTCCGCCCGACCATCTTCGCGGATGTCGCGCCGGACAGCACGATCGCCCGGCAGGAGATCTTCGGGCCGGTTCTGTCGATCCTCACCTATCGCGACGAGGACGAGGCGGTGGCCATCGCCAATGACAGCCTCTACGGCCTCGCCGGCTATGTCTATTCGCGCGACGAGGAGCATGCCCGCGCCACATCGCGGAAAATCCGCGCCGGCCGCATCTTCATCAACAATCCCTGGTTCGACTTCGACGCGCCGTTCGGCGGCTACAAGCAGTCCGGCAACGGCCGCGAACTCGGCGAGCACGGCATGCGCGAGTTCCTCGAAGTGAAGGCGATCCTCGGCTGGGACCGGGAGGCGGAGAAGTGAGGACGGCGTCGGCGACGAGGGCGCTCGGCTTCAACCCTCCCCTTGAGGGAGGGTCGAAAACGCCCTCGCGTTTTCGGGGAGGGGCTAGCTTTGGCACGGCCGAAGCGTGCTGCACGGCGACGACGAACCGCCCTTCCTCACCGAATGAAGCAACCCCTCCCCAAAACCGCCTTGCGGTTTTGACCCTCCCTCAAGGGGAGGGTTCAAAGAAGCCCGCGATCTCGAGCGACGATGGGGGCCTCTATGCGCACATGGCTTCGTGATCCCATCGCCGTGCTGGCCGACGGAGCCGAACGGGGGATCGTCGTCGAGGATGGCGTGATCGCCGAACTCGTGCCGGCCGGTGCGGCGGACCCGGTGCATGATGCCGTCTATGACGCCTCGCGGCATGTCGTGCTGCCCGGGCTCGTCAACACGCATCACCATTTCTTCCAGACGCTGACGCGCGCTCATCCCGATGCGATCAACAGGGAGCTCTTCCCCTGGCTGAAGGCGCTCTATCCGCGCTGGGGCGACCATCTGAACCGCGACCGTTTCCGCCTCGCGACGCGGCTCGCGCTCACCGAACTCCTGATGTCCGGCTGCACGACGGCCTCGGACCATCTCTTCGTCTTTCCGGCCGATATGCCGGACGCCGTCGATATCGAGGTCGAGGAGGCCGAGGCGCTCGGCATGCGCATCGCGCTGACGCGCGGCGTCATCAACCAGGGCATGAAATCGGGCGGCATCGCCGATGAGCGGCTGATGCAGGACGACGATGTCGTGCTCGCCGATTGCGAGCGGGTCATCGCGCGCTATCACGATGCTCGGCCTGGCTCGTTCTCGACCGTCGCGCTGGCGCCCTGCGCGCCGTTCAACGTCACGCGCGAGATGATGTGCGCGGCCGCCGAACTGGCGGAAAAGAACGACTGCCGGCTGCACACCCATCTCGGCGAGACGCATGACGAGAACGATTTCTGCATGGCGCGTTTCGGCATGCGGCCGCTCGACTATCTCGAAAGCGTCGGCTGGCTGAACGACCGCGTCTGGCTGGCGCATGGCATCCATTTCGACGACGGCGAGGTCGCAAAGCTCGGTCGGCACGGCGTCGGCATCTGCCACTGCCCGACCTCCAACATGGTGCTCGCCTCCGGCATCTGCCGGACGAAGGAGCTGGAAGCCGCAGGCGCGATCGTCGGGCTCGGCGTCGACGGCTCGGCGTCGAACGACTCGTCCAACATGATGGAGGCGGTCCGCCACGCGCTGATGATCGGTCGCCTACGCTATGACGCCGAGACCGTGACGCATCTCGACGCGCTGCGCTGGGCGAGCGAGGGCTCCGCCGCCTGCGTCGGCCGCAAAGACATCGGCCGCATCGCGGTCGGGCGACAGGCGGATCTCGCGCTCTTCACGCTCGACGAACTTCGCTTCTCCGGTGGCGGCGACCCGATCGCGACGCTCGTGCTCTGCGGCGCCCATGCCGCTGACCGCGTGATGATCGGCGGCGCCTGGCGCGTGGAGGACGGCGCGCCGGCCGGTGTCGATCTTGCAAGGCTGCGCCACGAGCATGGCGAGGCCGCGAAGGCCTTCCTCTCCGCGCTTTGAACGAAAGGCTCGCCCTCCGCCCATGAACGCCCTGCCCGCCCGCGATTTCGAACCATCATCGCCAGGCGCCGAGCGCAGCGTCGACC
>CAWZZK010000058.1:0-4717 GCA_963966455.1 Kaistia sp.
CCCAGAAGGCGCTGTCGAAGGCGGCCTTGAGATCGACCGGGGTCTTCATGGCGCCGAACTTGATGAGGTCCGCCTGGACGATCTCGATGGACTTCATGTCGATATAGCCGAGGCCCTCTGTGGTGCCGGCCTTGGCGGTCATCACGCGCTGGATCTCGTCGAGCATCAGTTCCTGATGCTTGCGCTCGAGGCCCGAGCCGGCGGCCATGACGATGTCGACCGCTTCGGCCTTGTGCTCGAAGGCGTATTTCCAGCCCTTGAGCGTCGCGTCGAGGAAGGCCTGGACCTGCTCGGGCTTCTCCTTGATCATCTTCTCCGAGGTGACGATCGCGTCCTGCTGCGTGGTGACGCCGGAATCGTCGGGCATGAAGATCTTGATGTCGGTGATGCCCTGCTCCTTCAGCGTATTGAGCTCGTTGTAGAGCGTCACGGTCGCGACATCGAACTGCTTGTCGATGAAGGGCTGCATCGAGAAGGGCTGCGAGACGATGTTGACCTCGTCCTGCTTCAGCCCCTCGGCGGCGAGCACCGAATAGAGCGTGTATTGCGGGCCGACCATCCAGGTGGCGACGCGCTTGCCCTTGAAATCCTTGACCGAATTGATGCCGGTCTCGTTGTAGGTCACATAGGCGAAGGGCGTGATCTGCTGCGACATGCCGATGGCGACGAGCGGCAGGCCCTTCTCGCGGGCATAGAGGACGCCCTCGGTGCCGGACGCGACGCCGAACGTGTCGGCGCCTGAGGCGACCAGCGTCTCGACATTGACGTTGGGGCCACCCGGATTGATGGTGACGTCGAGGCCGCCCGCCTCGTAGAAGCCCTTGGCCTTGGCGACATAGACGCCCGCGAACTGCGCCTGCGCCACCCATTTGAGACGCACGGAAACCGGATCGGCCGCCGCCGCGCTACCGATCGCCGAAACTCCGGCAATCGCGGCGAAGAGTGCCGCTGCCACGCCCTGCTTGATGGAACTCGACATGTTTTACCCTCCGTCGATGTATGCAGGAAGCGATCAGCAATATGCATGCCAAGCCATGGCTCATTGAGAACCGGAGCCAGTTGCCAAGCGTGAGGGGCAGGAGATGCGCTGGCGACGTCAATTTGGGCGGGGCCGGCTCACAATATGGGCATCCGTTATCCAGATCATCGATTATTGTATACACACTGAGCCGCGTCGCCGGCCTGCGTGATCGAGGTGGAACGAGATGGAGCCAGAGCTCTGGAGCGCGGAATTCACGTCGCTCGCCGATGCGATCCGCTCCGGCCGCGTGACCTCGCTCGAACTCACCGAACTCATGCTGGCGCGCATCGCCGAACATGATGGCCGGCTGCATTCCTATGCCGCCGTGGCGCCCGAGACCGCCCGCGCGGCTGCGCGGCAGGCGGATGCCGAACTCGCTGCCGGTGGCTGGCGCGGGCCGCTACATGGCGTGCCGATGGCGGTCAAGGACGTCTTCTACACGACGGATATCCCGACACGTTTCGGCTCGTCGATCTATGCTGATTTCGAGGCTCCCCACGAGTCGACAGCCACGGCGCGACTCCGCGCCGCCGGTGCCGTCATGCTCGGCAAGCTGACCGCCACCGAGGGCGTCTATGCCGGCTATCATCCTTCCGTCACCGAGCCGGTGAATCCGTTCGGCGACGAACACTGGACCGGCAACTCCTCCAGCGGCTCCGGCGTCGCCGTCACCTCGGGCCTTGCCTATGCGACGCTCGGAACGGATACCGGCGGCTCGATCCGCCTTCCCTCGGCCTGCTGCGGCCTCACCGGCATCAAGCCGACCTGGGGCCGCGTCAGCCGGCACGGCGTCTTTCCGCTCGCCGAATCCCTCGATCATGTCGGCCCGATGGCGCGATCGGCCCGGGACGCCGCCGCGCTGCTCGGAGCCATCGCGGGGGCCGATCCCGCCGATCCGACCGCGGCTTCCGTCCCGGTCCCCGATTATCTCGGCGAGATCGACGCGGGTATCGCAGGCGTCACCATCGGCATCGACCGCGCCTTCATCGCCGCGAAGGCGACGCCCGAGGTCGCCGCGTCGATCGAGTCCGTCATTCCCATTCTGGAGATGCTCGGCGCGCGCTTCGTTCCGGTGAGCTTTCCCGAAGTCCGCGACATCCTCTATGGCTGGCACACCGAATGCTCGGTCGAGGCGGCGCTCGCGCATCGCGAGACCTTTCCGGCCCGCCGTGCCGACTATGGCGAACGCCTCTCCGCTTTGCTCGACCATGGCGCGCGCGTGACCGCCTTCGAACTCGCCGAGGCGCAGCGGGCGCGGCGCGCCTTCAATGGTGGCGTGGCGGCGATGTTCGCGCCGATCGATCTCTTCCTGGTGCCCGCATTGCCCATCGCCGGCCCGACGCTCGCCCATATGGCGACGCTCGGCCCCGATCCGGACGGTATCCTCGCAGTAGGGCCGTTCAACGCGCCCTTCGACATCTGCGGCTATCCGACGGTCACCGTGCCCTGCGGCGCGAATGGCGCGGGCATCCCGGTCGCGTTCCAGCTTGCCGCGAAGCCCTTCGCGGAAGCGCTGCTCTGCCGCGCCGCGCATGCCTACCAGGGCGTCACCGACTGGCATCGCCGCCGGCCCCAACTTTGAGACGAGGAGACGTGGACATGACGAACGCCGCGACCAACGCTCCGCCGATCGACATGGCGGATATGCCGGTCCAGCTTCCTGCGACGCCGAAGAGCGAGGCCGAGGCGCGCGCGAGATTCTTCAATTCCGGCAATGCCTTCAACGTCAAGCTGCCGCGCGTGCCGGCCACCCGCTTCACGGCCGAGGTCGAGGCGGCGCTCGCCTCGGGCGAGACCGGCTTCTTCGCCTGCGACCAGTCGGCGGCCATCGGCGCGCCCTTCGCCGCCACGACGCCGCTGATGCTCGCCCGCTATGCCTCCATCGCGCCGCGCGCGACGCTTACCGCCGATTTCGTGGCGACCGGCGCCATCTGGTACGTCATCCGCGGCTCGGGAACGGCCGTGATCGGCAGCGAGACCGTCGCCTTCGGCCCGGGCGACGTGTTCCTGGCGCCGGGCGGCGTTCCCACCGCGCTGACCGCCAGGGACGGCGGTGCCGTTCTCTGGGTGGTCACCAACGAGCCGCAGCTCGCCTTCGACAGCCTCCGCCCGGCGGCGGCCGGCGACGCGCCGGTCGAGGTGGTCCATTACCCCGCCGCCGAGATCGCGGCGCAGCTGCAGCGGGTCGTGACCGCCTCCCAGAACGCGACGACCTCGGGCATCGCGCTGATCTTCTCGTCGGACCGACAGGAGAAGGCCCGCAACATCCTGCCGACGCTGACGCTTTCGCTCAACACCGTCCCGGCCGGCGAGCAGCAGCGTGCGCACCGGCACAATTCGGCGGCGATCACGCTGATCCTCAAGGGCGAGCACTGCCATTCCATGGTCGGCGGCGAGAAATGCGACTGGTCGCCCTTCGCGACGCTCGTCACGCCGGCGACCGAGCCGCATTCGCATCACAACGACAGCGCCGAGCGCGCGATGTTCCTGATCGTCCAGGACGGCGGGCTGCACTACCACGCCCGCACCATGGGCTTCACCTTCCTCGATTGAGTTCCTCTCCCGCATGCCCACGCGCCTGATCATCGATACCGACACCGCCGGCGACGACTGCTTTTCGCTGCTGCTCGGCCTCCGCCATCCCGCCGCAAAGCTCGAGGCGGTGACGATCTGCAACGGCAATGTCGCCTTCGAGCAGCAGGTCGAGAATGCGCTGCACACGATCGAGGTGGCGGGCAGGGGCGGGGAGGTGCCGGTCTATCTCGGCAGCGCGCGGCCGCTGATGGGCCGCTGGGAAGCCGCCAGCTTCCACGGCTCGAACGGCATGAGCGAGATGGTGTTTCCGCCCGCCCGCCAGCGGCCGGAAGCGAAGCACGCGATCGACGCCATCATCGATCTCGTGATGGCCAATCCCGGCGAGATCTCGATCATCGCGCAGGCGCCGCTGACCAATATCGCGCTCGCCTACCTGAAGGAGCCGCGCATCGCCGGCGCGCTCAAGCAGCTCTGGATCATGGGCGGGACGGACAACGCGGTCGGCAATGTCACCCCGGCGGCGGAGTTCAACTTCTTCGTCGATCCGGAAGCGGCCAAGATCGTGTTCGGCGCCGGTTTCAAGATCACGCTCTCGACCTGGACGCTGACGCTCTCCTCCGGCTCGATCGATGCCGAAGCGGTCGGACGGATCGAAGCGCTCGGAACGCCGCTGTCCCGCTTCTTCATGGATGTGACCGAGACGCCGCGGAAGATCGCCTTCGCGCGCTATGGCGAGACGATCTCCACCCATCCCGATTCCCTCACCTGCGCCATGGCCATCGACGAGAGCCTGATCCTCGAAAGCGCGGATGTCGTCGTCGATGTCGAGGTCGGCGGCGAGACGACGCGGGGCTGGTCCAGCGTCTACCCGGCCCGCCTCGTCGAGCGCTGGGACGACCGCGACCCCAATGCCCGCATCGTGCGCCGCGCCGATACGGCCGGCTTCACGGACATGCTCATCTCGGTGCTGAAATGACGAAACGACAGATCCATCTCGGTCTCTTCATCCTCGGCACGGGCAGCCATGTCGCCGGCTGGCGCTATCCGGGCGCCTTCGACTCGTTCCAGGATCTCGCGAGCATCCAGGAGATCGGCCGCATCGCGGAGCGCGGCAAGTTCGACCTGAGCTTCATGGGCGACAATCTCTATGCCGATCCGGCT
>CAWZZK010000059.1:0-16603 GCA_963966455.1 Kaistia sp.
TCATGCGCTCGCTCTGGGATGGTCTCGAAATACCGGCGCTCGGCTTCGGCGGCTGGGCGATCGGCGGCCCGTTCTTCGCCGGCGACGTGCCGCTCGGCTGGGGCAATGTGGACGACGACGAGTCGGTCGCCGCCATCCATCGCGCCCTCGATCTCGGCATCCGCTTCTTCGATACCGCCAGCAATTACGGCGGCGGCCACTCCGAGCGGGTTCTCGGCCGGGCGCTCGAAGGGCGCAAGGACGTGGTGATCGCCACCAAGTTCGGCCATGTCGTCGATCCCGACACCAAGCAGGCTCAGGCGGACGATGTCTCGCCGGCCTTCATCGACCGGATCGTCGAGACATCGCTCAGGAACCTACGCCGCGAGCAGATCGACCTCCTGCAATTGCATGTCGGCTATCTGCCGGTTGCCGAGGCGGGAGCCGTCTTCGATCATCTCGGGCGCTTGCACACATCAGGCAAGATCGCTGCCTTCGGCTGGAGCACGGATACGCCGGAGAGTGCCGCCGCCTTTGCCGGCCGCGAGGGCTTCGTCTCCATCCAGCACAACATGAACGTGCTCGATCCCGCCGACGCCATGATCGCCGTGATCGAGAAGGCGGGGCTGATCTCGATCGACCGCGGACCGCTCGCGATGGGCCTTCTCTCCGGCAAGTTCACGCCGTCGATGGAGCTCGCCGCCAACGACGTGCGCTCCGCCAATCTCGAATGGCTGACTTACTTCAAGGACGGCCGGGTCTCGCCGGAATTCACCGCGCGGCTCGAATCCATCCGCGAACTGCTCGCCTCTGGCGGCCGCACGCTGACGCAAGGGGCGCTCGCCTGGCTCTGGGCCCGCTCGCCGGCGACGCTGCCGATCCCCGGCATCCGGACCGTGCGGCAAGCGGAGGAGAATGCCGGCGCACTCGCCTTCGGCCCGCTCCCGGCCGATGTCATGGACGAGATCGAGCGGCTGCTGGGACGGGAGAAAGTAGCGGCTTGAGAGCATCAGTCCGGCGAGGGGGATTGCTTGCTTCACCTCTCCCAGAGGGAGAGGTCGACGGCGAAGCCGGCGGGTGAGGGGTTACGGACCATCCGGAGAGGCCACGCCCCTCACCTGGACCTTCGGTCCGACCTCTCCCCATGGGAGAGGCGAAGGCCGGAATCCCGGCAACCGTTCGGAGGGGGCCTTAGTGGGCCGGCCCCTCGAGCACGAGGATATCCTCGCGGCCGAAATTGACCGTGATCGGCTGGCCCCGCTCCGGCGGGGCGGCATTGGGGCGGTTGAAGGTGTCGAGCGAGACGGCGGTGTCGCTGAAGCGAACGCGGATGCGCACCACCGAGCCGAGGAAATGCACCTCGTCGATGACGCCGTCGAGATTGTTGCTCTGGCCATTCGCGCGGCCGATCGACAGCGCCTCGGGACGCAGGGCTACCGCTACCTCGTCGCCGGTCGAGGCGCCGTTGAGGCCGCGATTGGTCACGACTTCCTGGCCGTCGATCTGCACGCGGCCGGCGGCGCCGTCAGTCACCTTTCCGCGCAGGATGTTGAGAGTGCCGACGAAGGACGCGACGAACCGGGTCTTCGGATAGTTGTAGATCTCGAAGGGCGTGCCGAGCTGCTCGATGCGCCCTTCGCTCATGACGCAGATGCGGTCCGACATCGACAGCGCTTCTTCCTGGTCATGCGTCACGAAGATGGTCGTGATGCCGAGCTGGCGCTGCAGGGCGCGGATCTCCTCGCGGAGCGACACGCGGATCTTCGCGTCGAGGGCGGACAGCGGCTCGTCGAGGAGCAGAATCTGCGGCTTGATGGCGAGGGCGCGGGCGAGGGCGACGCGCTGCTGCTGGCCACCCGAGAGCTGGTAGGGGTAGCGATCGGCGAGCTGCGGCAGCTTGATGAGCTCGAGCATCTCCTTGACGCGGGCGTCGATCTCGGCGGCGCTGCGATGCGCCACCTTGAGGCCGAAGGCGATGTTGTCGCGCACCGACATGTTGGGGAACAGCGCATAGGCCTGGAACACCATGCCGATCTTGCGCTGATGCGGCTTCAAGTCGGTCACGTCCTTGCCGTCGATGCGGATCGTGCCGCTCGACGGGGTCTCGAAGCCGGCGATCATGCGCAGGATCGTCGTCTTTCCGCAGCCGGAGGGCCCGAGCAGCGTCAGGAACTCGCCGCGCTCGACCTCGATGTCGGCGCCCTTCACCGTCGTGTGGGTTCCGAAGGTCTTGGTGAGACGGCTGATCGAAAGGAAGGCCATGGCGGTGTCCGCGTCCTGCTTCAGCGTTTCGAGCCGGGCGAAAGGTTCGCGACCAGCTGGATGAGGCCCATGCAGGCCCATGTCACCGCAAAGGCGATGATGGCGAGCGCCGCTGGCTCATAGGCCCGGTTGGCGCCGATGAGCTGCATGTAGGGCCCGAAGGCCGGCCGGTTGAGAAGGCTCGCCATCGTGAATTCGCCGATCACGATGGCGAAGGTGAGGAACGCGCCGGAGAGCACGCCGACGCGGACATTGGGCAGGATCACCTGCAGCATGATGCGCGGCCAGGAACTGCCGAGGCTCTGCGCCGCCTCGGTCAGCGTGCGGATGTCGATCGTCCGAAGCGCCGTGTCAACCGAGCGGTACATATAGGGCAGCGACAGCATCACATAGGCGAAGATCAGCAGCAGATCGGTGCCGCGCGCGCTACCGGTCAGCGGGAGGATCGAGGACGAGTTGTACATCCTCAGATAGCCGAACACGATGACGATCGCGGGGATGACCAGCGGCAGCAGCGTCAGGAACTCGACGACCGGGCGCAGGCGCGGCAGCTTCAGCTGGACGAGATAGGCGGTCGGGACCACGAGGGCGACGCCGACGATGATGGTCAGGACCGCGATCACCGCCGAATAGGCGAAGCTCGACTGAAAGCCCGGATCGGCGAAGACGATCCGGTAGGCCTTGAACGAATAGGTGCCGCGCTCCATCCGCATCGAGAACTCGAAGGTCGCGATCAGCGGGATCAGGAAATACAGAGCGCCGAGACCAAAGCCGATCCAGGGAATGATACGGGACTGCTTCATCGGATCCACCGAGCGCTGCGCGAGGCCAGCCAGATATAGGCGCCGTTGGAGACCCCGGTGATCAGGATCATGCCGAGCGCCAGGGCATAGCCGAGATTGGGATCATGCAGCGCGTCGCCGCGGATCTGGGCATAGAGCAGGATCGTGATCAGGTTGAACGATGATCCGGTCAGCGCATAGGCGGTCGCGATCGCGCCGAAGGCATTGGCAAAGAGAAGCAGAAAGGCGCCGAGCATCGGCGGCCATAGGATCGGCAGAGCCACCATTCGCCAATACTGGCTGCCCGTTGCGCCGAGGGTCGATGCCGCCTCCCGCCATTCGCGCTTGAGGCCGTCGAGGGCCGGCGTGATGACGAGGACCATCAACGGGATCTGGAAATAGAGATAGGTGAGCGTCAGGCCGAGGAAGGAGAGCAGGTTGAAGCCCGCCCGGTAGATGTTGAAATCGAACAGCGTCATCAGGATCGCCGTCACCAGCCCCGTTCGTCCCAGCGTCGCCAGGAAGGCGAAGGCGAGCGGTACGCCGGCAAACTGCGACGCGACGCCCGAGAAGGTCATGAGCGTGGGCCGCACCCAGCGCGGAAGCATGCCGTGGATGACGGCCAAGGCCAGGAGAAAACCGAGGAACACGCCCGCGGCGGCCGATGCGGCGCTGATCTGAAGGCTCAGCATATAGGAGCGAACGATCGTTGGCTGGCCGAGATTGACGATGTTCTTCAGCGTGAAGGCGCCGCTCGCATCCTGAAAGGCGCCGACGATCAGATTGGCCGCCGGAAGGAGCAGAAAGAGCACCGTGAAGGCGATGAAGGGAAGGACGCCGAGCCAGGACCAACTGATCCTCTTGTCTCGCGCCGCAGCGGCGGGAAGCGCGGTTGTGCTCATCATGTCCTTGGGTCGGCCGGCAGGCGGCGTGCAATCGAAATCGGGCCGGGCGGCTGTCTGCACGGCGCCCGGCCCGACGGAAGGCTGAACCTTACTTCGCGACCTCGGCGCCGACGACGTCGTTCCACTGCTTGGCGATCACTTCCTTCGCCGCAGCCTGCTGCTCGAGCGTCGGGAAGATCGCCTTCTCATAGGCGGCGGCCGGCGGCAGCTTGTCGAGAAGCTCCTGCGGGATCTTGCCGTTCTTGGCGAGGTCGTTGAACCGGATCGGGTGGCAATAGCCCTTCAGCCAGCCGAGCTGGCCCTCATCCGAATAGAGATACTCCATCCAGAGCTTGGCGGCGTTGGGATGGGGCGCATAGGCGCTGATCGCCTGAACATACACGCCCGCGACGACGCCGGTCTTGGGAATGACGACCTCAGCCGGCGGGTTGCCGGCGAGAACATCACGCCACGAGAGGGCGTTGTAGTCCCAGGCGATGATGATCGGCGTCGTTCCCTGCGCGAGCGAGGCCGACTTGCCGGTGACGGGAACGAAGTTCCCCTTCTTGTTCAGCTCGGCAAAGAACTTGAGCCCCTCTTCGCCCGCCTTGGCGACGTCGCCCTTGGCAGCGGAAAGACCCGCCGCGAAGACGCCCTGGATCGCCTGATTGGCCGTCTGTGGGGCACCGGCGAGAGCCACGGAGTTGGCATACTCGTCGGAAAGCAGGTCGGCCCAGTCGGACGGGACCGTCTTGACGAGGTCCTTGTTCACCATGAACGACATGACGCCGTAATAGTCGCCGTACCAGTAGCCTTCGGCGTCCTTGGCGCTATCCGGGATCGTGTCCCAGGTCGACACCTTGTAGGGCTGCAACAGGCCTTCGGCCTTGGCCGAGGGGCCAAAGGACAGGCCGACATCGATCACGTCGGGAGCCTGCGGGCCGGTATTGCCCTTGTTGGCCTTGATCGCCTCGATCTCGTCGGCCGAACCGGCGTCCGGATTGAGCTCGTTGACCTCGATGCCGTACTTCGCCTTGAAGCCGGCGATCACGTCGCCATAACCGCACCAGTCGTGCGGCAGGGCGATCGTCGTGAGCTGGCCTTCCTTCTTCGCGGCGGCGACCAGGTCGTCCATGCTGTCGGCGAGAGCCATGCTCCCCGAGGCCACGAGGGCCAGGACCGATACCGTCAAACGCATCCCGTTGGTCTTCATTCTTGCCTCTCCTTTTGCGGCCGACGCCCCGGGCGCCCCCATCCGACCAGACCGGATGCTAAGCCGTCTACCTGCAAGGATTATCATGCCTCTTTGAAGCTTCGATGTCATGTCGGCGACGCGTTGCGCCGCAACGTGACATCAAGCTCCAAAGGGGCTCCGCAGCAGGGGAGAGGAGAGCGCCTAGACGAGAAGCGACTGGCCGCCATCGATCCAGATCGGCGTCCCCGTGATGTGCCGGGAGGCATCCGAGGCTAGGAATCGCACGAGATCGGCGACGTCGTCGCTGGTGCCCGGATCGCCGCCGGTGAGCGGCACCTGGCCTTGTGGATAATCGGCCGGGACGCGGGCCGCGTCGGTGTTGCGCTGGTCGGTGTTGTCGTCGATCTCGGTACCGATCGCGCCGGGGCAGATGACATTGACGCGGATGCGGTGCTTCGCGAGCTCGAGCGCCGCCATCTGGCCAAGCGCCAGCTGGCCGGCTTTGCTGGTCGCATAGGCCGAGGCGCCGGCGGTGGTGAAGGTCCGCGTGCCGTTGATCGACGATGTGATGATGATCGAGCCGCCCTCGGCCAGCATATGCGGCACGGCATAGCGCAGGGTGAGGAAGGTGCCGCGGAGGTTGATCGCGATCGTCTTGTCCCATTCCTCGGGCGCCAGTTCGTGGAGCGGTGCCCAGACGCCGTTGATGCCGGCATTGGCGAAGACGATGTCGAGCCGCCCCAGCTCGGCGACGACGCGGTTGATGGCCGCCTCGATCTTTTCGGCGATCGAGATGTCGCCGGTGAGCGCGATCGCCCGCACGCCTTTGCCGCGTGCCTCCGCCGCGGTTTCCTCGGCCTCGTCATGCGAGCGGGTGAGGACGGCGATGTCGGCGCCGGCAGCAGCCAGCTCCAGCGCCGCCGCCTTGCCGATGCCCGAGCCGCCGCCGGTGATGAAGGCGACCTTGCCCGAAAGTTCCTTGTCCGACCGTGCCATGATATCCGCCGCTTCCGTTGCCGTTGACGATGTCGCGGACACAAGGGCGGGCGAGGCGGATTTGTTCCCGTCCGGTCGGCGGCGTTTCAGCGGGGCCAGATCGCCAGCAGATGATCGGTCGAGAGGGCCTGGATCTGCTGGAAGAAGCGCGTGCGATAAAGTGTCAGCACCGCGTCATGCGAGGCGTCTGTCGAGCCGCAGACGGCATCGGTGACGATATAGATCGGATAGCCGAGATCGACGGCGTCGAGCACCGTCGCCAGCACGCAGACATCGGTTTCGGCGCCGGTGATGACGAGGCCGTCGGCGCGCTGCTCGGCGAGGAACGCGGCGAGCCCGGTGCCGACGAAAGCGGAATAGACGGGCTTGTCGATCACCGTGCCGGCGCGCGCGACGAGATCGAGCGGCGAGGCGAGGTTCAAGAGGACGGGGTCGAGGAGGCCGAGCGTCGCCTGGCGCCAGCGCCGGTAATAGGCGCGCCAGGTGCCGCCCATGTCTTCCGGCTGCTCCGGCGGGACGAAGCGGGAGAAGATATTGCGCTCGGGCGCATGCTCGGCGACGCGCGAGATCGCCGGCAGGACCGCCTCGAGCCAGGGCGTCGGCCACGGGCCGTCCTTCATGAACAGGCGCTGCACGTCGATGCAGAGATGGTAGGTGGCGCGGGTCGGCTGCCAGGGGAAGTCGGCCGACTTGAGCTCGAAGGCCATGGAAGACCCTAGGGTTTTGCGCCGTTGCGACGCTCGTGGCAGAGCTTGACGAGGCGCATCAGCTCCTCGCGCGGCCGGCCCTGGAAGGGCGAGAAGGTCGCGTCGATGGAGGCGAGCGCCATTTCCAGCGCACCGGCGACGAGTTCGTCGGCTTCCGCTTTCGACGGCGTCAGGGTCCGCGCGAAGGCGCGCAGTTCCGGCACGAGATCGACGATGCGCGGCGCGCCGGCATGGCGGGCGACGGCGATCTGATGCTGCTCGAACACGGCGCCTATGAGTTTCTCGAGGCCGGACGACTTGCTGACCCGTGCGGCGTCGGAGAAGCGGGAGGGGATCGCGACCTCGTCATAGGCCGAGAAGAAGACGAGCGGCGTCGCGAGCCGCTTCAGTTCGTCGGCGACCGGGAAGACCAGCTCGTCGCGGACATTGAGATCGAGCACGGCGATCTCGACCTCCTCGCGTTCGACGATCCGCGCCGCTTCGGCGAGGCTCGGCGCCGGGCCGAGCACGACGGTGCCGGCCCGTTCGAGCGCCTGTGCGATGTCGTCGGCGATCAGATAATCGTCTTCGACGACGAGCACCCTCATCACGGTTGTCACATCAAGGTCCTGACATTGGAGGTAGTAGCCTTCCGTGTCCCGTCATGGCGACGCCAGCGAGCGGCGATGGCAAGGTCGAGCTTCCGCGCGAGTTCGAGCAGCTGAGCGGGAGTCGGGTCGTCGGTCGCCTGCCGGGGCAGGCGCTCGTCGCCTTCCTTGCTGCGATCAGCCATGGTCCGCGTCCTTTCCGCGATTTCGGTCGATCCAGCGGAAACGACTGCGGCGGACGAATGTTCCGAGGCTGCGCGCCCTCGGAGCGGAAATCAGCGGGTTATGGCCTCGCGGAGCGCGAGCGCGATGACGCCGTTTCCTGCCGGCTTGTCGAAGCGGCCGACGCCCTCGAAGCGGCGCGGGATGATCGAGCCGTCGTAACCGGTCGCGAACAGGAAGGGCACGCCGCGCTCCTGCAGCAGATCGGCGGCTGGGAAGATCATGTCGCCCTGCAGGTTGATGTCGAGGATCGAGGCGTCGATCGCCGCCTCCGTCTGGATGAGCTGCAGGGTCTTTTCCAGCGAGGCGGTCGGGCCGAGGACGGTGGCGCCGGCATCGGCGAGTTCGCGGGCGAGGTCGGTGGCGATCATGAACTCGTCTTCCGCCACCAGGATCCGCAAGCCGGAGAGCGATTGTTCACGCATGGTCCACCTCCCTCGTCAGATTGCTGGCGGATACCGGCAGCGCGATCGCGCAGCGGATACCGTCGGAATGGAGCTCGTATCGTGTCTCCGCGTCGAGCTGGTATGGCAGGGCCCGCTCGATCAGTTCGCGTCCCTGGCCGCGTCCGAGCGCTTCGATGTCTCGCGTCACTATCGGCACGCCGCTCTCGACCCACTCGATGTTGAGGGTAGGCCGGCCGCGCGTATCGGTCTCGCCCCACCACCAGCGAATCGAGAGCTTCGCGCCCGCATGCCTCAGCGCGCCATACTTCATCGCGTTAGTGGCGAGTTCATGCAATGCCATCGCGAGGATCTGTACGGTACTCGACCTCAGCCTTATCCCCTTCGGGCCGTCGAGGACGACACGCCCGGAACCGTCGTCGATCACCGACAGCTCGGCGGAGAGCAGATCGTCGAAGGTGACGCGGTCATGGTCTCCGAGCCGCGACAGGAGGCCCTGGATGCGGGCGAGGGCGTCGAGCCGGTCAAGGAAACTCTCCCGGAACGCCTCGAGGTCGGCGCTGCCGGCGATCGTGCGGTCGGCGACGGAGCGGACGATGCGCAACAGGTTGCGCGTGCGATGCTGCAGCTCACCGACGAGGACCTGCAGCCGTTCCTGCCAATGTCGTCGCTCGGTGACGTCCTGCATCACGCCGATCATGCGAAGCGGCGTGCCGTCGATGTCGTAGAAGAAGCGGCCCTGCGCATCGAGCCAGCGCACAGTGCCGTCCGGATGCAGTGTCCGGAACTCGCAGGCATAGACATGGCGGCCCTCGCGCGCCGCGACGAGCGCCGCCTCGGCCGCTTCGACGTCTTCCGGATGGACCCGAGCACGCCAGGCCTCGTAGCTCGGCGCCACCTCGCCGACCCGGTAGCCCTGCTGGCGATAGTGCTCGTCTGACCATTCGACCCGGCCGCTTGCGATGTCCCAGTCCCACGTCGCGAGGCGGCCGGATTCGAGCGCGAGACGCAGCCGCTCCTCCTCGCCGCGCAGCCGCTCCTCGAACAGTTTCTTGTCGGTGAAGTCCTGGCCGATTCCGCCGATGCTCTCGACCTTGCCGTCGCGACCGAACATCGGGAAGTCGGTGTTGCGCATCCAGCGGATGCCGCCGTCGAACGGGCGGCGAATCCGATACTCGAAGGCCACCTGCTCGCCGTTTCGCGCCCGCGCGATAAAGCCGAGCGCCATCGGCCGGTCTTCCGGTACGATGAGATCCGTCCAGTTGCGGAAATTGTCGCCGTCGAGCGCTTCGTTGACGCCGAGGCCGTAGATCTGCTCGAAGGCGGGCGTCAGATACGTCCACTGCAGCGTCTCGGCGTCGCGGATCCAGAGCACGTCCTGCGAGGCCTCGCCGAAGCGGCGGAGCAGTTCCTCGCTCTCGCGCAGCGTCTCTTCGGCTCGCTTGGCGTCGTTGATATCGGCGACCACGACGACCGCGCCCGTCACCGCGCCGACTTCATCGCGCAGCGGCACCGCGGAGATGCGGGTCCAGACCTCGGCACCGTCCTCGTCGCGATAGAGCATTTCGAGGCCGGGGACGACCTCCTCGCCGCGCAGGGCGCGCGCCGCCGGAAAATTTTCGGGAAGCACGGATACGTCGTTCCCGATCGGCGCCCGCCAGCGCCATTGCCTCTCGGGACTGCGCGAGGGGATGATCGCGTTCGGCAGGAAGCGGCGCATCATCGGATTGAGGCGCGACATGTGGCCGGTCTGGTCGGTCACGCCGACGCCGACCGGCAGCGCATCAAAGGTGCGCAGCAGCCGCTCCTCGCTGTCGCGGAGTTCGCTTTCGATGCGCTTGCGGTCGGTGATGTCGATATGGGCGCCCACCACGCGCAGCGCCTGGCCGTCCGCATCGCGCTCGATGTCGGCGCGGGCATAAATCCAGCGGATGGCGCCGTCGCTCGGGCGGATGATGCGGTATTCGTTCTCGTAGGAGCGGACGTCGCCCGCGATCGCGTCCAGAAAGCGCCGTTCGGCCAACGCCCGATCCTCGGGATGGACGCGGCTCAGCCACTCGGCATGCGACTCGCGGCTCTTTTCGTCTGGCATGCCATGCAGGCGGCGATATTCGGGCGAGCGCTCGCCAACGAGACCATCCCGCACGTCGACCTTGATGCCGCCGATGCCGCCGATCCGCTGCACGCGCGCCAGTTCGGCCTCACGCTCGCGCAACGACACCTCGGCCGCCTTGCGGCGCGTCACGTCGAGATTGACGCCGAACCAGCGGCGGATGGCGCCGTCCGGGCCCCTGATCGGCACGGCGCGGACATTGGTCCAGGCCCAACCCCCTTCCGCGCGGCGCAGGCGGAACTCGATATCGACGCTTTCGCCGCTCGCGAGTGCTTGCCGCCAGCGCTGCCCGGCGTCCTCGCGATCAGCGGGATGAACGGCATCCAACCAGGCATCGACCGTTGCCATTGTTTCGGCGAGGCCGGTGAAGTCGTGCCAGGTCGGGCTCCAGATCGGGACGCCCTCGGCGTCGGTTTCCCAGACCGCCTGGGCGAAGCCTGCCATGAGTTCGCGAAACCCCGCTTCGGCTTCCGAGGCGAGCGGCAGCGCCTGCCGGGCAAGCGTCGCGACGAGCCCGAGAATGGTCCCGTCCATCGCGCGGCACGGGCTGAGCGCCACGGTGTAGCGCGGCGGGCCGATGAGACCCGGCCGAGCTTCGCCGACCGCGACGTCCTCGACGATGGTCGGCCGCCCGGCCATCACGCGGTCGGCTGCGGCCTCGATGGCCGGCCAGGCTTTCTGCCAGACCTCGGCGAGCGTGCGGCCGAGACCAATGACACCGGAGCCAAACAGCGTTCCGAAGCCGTCATTGAATATGGTGGTGCGGCCCGGACCCCAGGCGAGCATCGCGGGCAGCGCGTTGTCCAGCACGCCGCCGGCGGCGAGCTTCAGATCGGCGGTCCAAAGCGCGGAGTCGCCGAGCGGCGTCCTCGTCCAGTCGAATGACCGGACGGCTTGTGACACGGGATCAGAGCCGTGGGGCCACGTGAACGTTGGGTTCAACGAGTGTCCTCACCCGTCGTGAAACGCTCGCCGGGTTCGGTCCGTGCGCTAAAGCGCAAAGAACCCCGCGAGTGAGTCACTAGCCAAACGCGTTGGTGAGGCCCCGTCCAAACCAACCGGCAGACCGAACCCGTCTACCGTTCGAGAAGGCCTGCCAAGGAACAATCCCTGCCGGCCTCATGTTCGGCGTCGCAAGTACCGGTTCCGGTGCTTCCACAGCGACGACACAAGGACGTTAACATGTTTTACACCGACAACAAGCTTCAGTTTCCCGTGAGGGTAGAGCGTCCCGATCCGCTCTTCGCGCGGGCGCTGCAGCAGGCGATCGGCGGCGTCGAGGGCGAAATCCGCGTCGCGATGCAGTATTTCTTCCAGGCGATGGGCGCGCGGGGCAATCCCAAGTTCCGCTCGCTGCTGCTGAACACGGCCGCCGAGGAACTCGGCCATATCGAGATGCTGGCGACGGCCGTCGCGCTCAACCTCGAAGGCGCGCCGCTGGCGCTCGCCGAGGAGATCGGCAACGATCCGGTCGCCGGCGCAGTGCTCGGAGGGCTCAACCTCAAGAACCTGCTCTCGGCCGGGCTTTCGGCGATGCCGGTCGATTCCGACGGCGTGCCGTTCGACATGTCGCATATCTATGCGAGCGGCAATATCGGCGCCGACCTCACCGCCAACATCGCGGCGGAATCGACGGGACGGGCGCTGGCGGTGCGGCTCTACAATCTCACCGGCGATCCCGGCATGCGCGATATGCTGCAATATCTCATTGCGCGCGACACGATGCATCAGAACCAGTGGCTCGCGGCGATCGAGGAACTGGGCGGCACCGAGGCCGTGTTCCCGATCCCCAACAGCCATCCGCAGACCGAGGAAAATGCCGAGTTCAGCTATGCCTATCTCGGCTTTCAGCAGGACGGCAGTCTGCCGGCCGACGGTCGCTGGGGCAGTGGCCAGTCGGTCGATGGCAAGGGCAATTTCTCGACCCGCGTGATGGCCCCGCTCGGCGTCGAACCGGTGCTCGGCCCGGCGCGGCCGGACAGCGGCGCCCAGGCCGAACAGATGTAGGAACGACAGTCGGGGCGGGGCCATCCGGTCCCGCCCCGTCGCAATCATTCGATGAAGGTCGGCGCCTATTCGGACTCGGCCTTCATCAACGTTTTCGCCGGCTCCGCCTCGATCACCGCCTCGATCTCCTCGTGACCCGGCGTATGCGGCAGAGCGTGGCGGAAGTTCTCGGCATAGTCGGCGGGCATTTTCGGCGGCATCATCGGCTCGGCCGGATCGACCACCGCCTCGATAAGCACCGGCCCGTCCACGGCCATCGCCTTGTCGAGTACGGCCTCGATCTCGTCGGGGCGCTCGATGGTGAAGCCAACGCCGCCCATCGCCTCGGCCGCCTTGGCGAAGTCGATCGGCTGCAATTCGCAGCCGAATTGCGGATTGCCCAGAAACATCATCTGCTCCCAGGCGATCTGGTTGAGCATGTTGTTCTTGATGACCAGCAGCCTGAGCGGAATGCGGTAGCGGACGGCGGTCGAGAATTCGCCGAGCTGCATGGCGAGACCGCCATCGCCCACCACTGCGAAGATCGGCCGGCCGGGAAAGGCGAGGCCGGCGGCGATCGCATAGGGAAGTCCGCAGGCCATCGAGGCGAGGGCGCCGGAGACGCGGCCTGGCCCTGGCGCATGTCGATATGGCGCGCGGCGAGCTCGGTGTTCTGTCCGGAATCCGTCACCAGCACTGCGTCGTCCGGTAGCCGCTTGCCGAAGGCGCGGGCGACGCGCTGCGGCTTCATCGGCATTTCGTCGCGATCCTCCGACGCCGCCATCAATTCACGCCAGCGGCGCATCCCGTCCTGCGCCTCGGCCAGGAAGCGGCGATTGGTCTTGCGCTCGAGCCGTGCATTGAGCTGGCGAAGCGTCTCGGCGGCATCGCCGACGAGGCCGACATCGACCGGGAAGCGCAGGCCGATGCGCTGGCCATCGCGGTCGATCTGGACGCCGCGTGCCTGGTCGGGCTTCGGATAATATTCGAGATAGGGAAAGGTCGAGCCGACGATGAGGAGGGCGTCGCAGCGCTCCATCGCCTCCTGCGAGGGGCGGGTGCCGAGCATGCCGATGCCGCCTGTCACATAGGGGTGGTCGTCGGGCAGCACGGCCTTGCCGAGCAGGGCCTTGGTGACCGGCGCCGCGAGAAGGCTCGCGGTGCGCTCCAGTTCGTGGCTGGCGCCGAGCGCGCCGCGGCCGGCCAGGATGACGACGCGCTCGGCGCGGTTGAGCAGCGTCGCCGCTGCTTCGAGGTCGTCCTCGGTCGGCAGGCGGCGGCCTTCGAACCAGCGGTTCGGCACATGGCCGGGGCGGTTGCGCTTGGAGCGGCCGGCTTCCGAGAGATCCTGTTCCTGGATGTCGTTGGCGATCGAAAGATGGGCGACTCCGCGGCGGCTGAGCGCCGAGCGGCAGGCGAGACCGGCGACGCTTTCCATATGCGCGGCGTCGGAGACCTGCACGTTGAACACCGTCAGGTCGTTGAAGACGCGCGTCAGGTCGACATCCTGCTGGGTGAAGGTCTCGATGAGGTCGTGATACTGCATGCCCGTGATGGCGAGCACCGGCGCCTGGTCGAGCTTGGCATCATAGAGGCCGGCGAGGAGATGGGCGCCGCCGGGCCCCGAGGTGGCGAGGCAGACGCCGAGCCCGCCGGTCCACTTGGCATAGGCCGAAGCCATGAAGGCGGCCGACTCCTCATGGCGCACCTGGACAAAGCCGATGCGGTCCTGCCGCGTCCTCAGCGCCTCCATAACGCCGTTGATGCCATCGCCGGGCAAGCCGAAGACGAGCTTGACGCCCCATTGGATGAGCGTCTCGACGAGGATGTCCGCGGAGTTGGGCATTGATCCGGTTCCCTTGCTGACGAAGGGGCGGACGGGCGGGTGCCGCGCCGCCTTCGAAGCGGGAACGATCCCCGGAGTCGATTGTTCCCCGATCGCAACCCACGAGGAACTCGCCATGAACAACGGCCGTATCGCCTCGCTCGTCCTGGCGGCGATCATCGTCATCGCGATCGTCTGGTTCACGTTCGGCCGCTCTGCCGAGGGTGACCGACCGGGCGTTCCTTCGCCCCACGCGATCGACCAGTCGCAATAACCCCTCGCGAGAGATCGGAACGCTTTGCCCATGCTGCTTCTCGTCACGACCGTCCTGCTCGCTCTGATCGGGCTCGCACTGCTCGCCGGCGGCGTCTTCCTCGTCGCGCTCGGCGGCAGCCCCGCCTATGCGCTCATCGGGGTCGGCTTCCTCGCGACCGCCTTCCTGGTTCATCGGCGACGGCCTTCCGCGCTCGGCCTCTACGGGCTGATGACGCTTGCCGCGCTCGGCTGGGCTGTCTGGGAAGTGGGGCTCGACTGGTGGCAGCTGGCACCGCGCGGTGGCGTGATCATCGTGGTCGGCCTTTGGCTGCTGACGCCCTGGGTTCGCCGCCGCCTCGATGCGGGCCCGGTGCCGGGCCGCCGCGCGCCGGCCTGGCCGATCGCGGTCCCGCTCGTGGTGGCGATCGCCACCGCGGTTTACGCGATGGCGATCGACCCGCATGACAACGCCGGCACTCTGCCGGACGCGAAGGTTGCGGACGCCAACCTCGGCGGCGCGATCCCGGACGGCGAATGGCATCAATATGGGCGGACGCAATATGGCCAGCGCTTCTCGCCGCTCGACCAGATCACGCCCGGCAATGTGAGCAACCTCAAGGTCGCCTGGCAGTACCAGACCGGCGACGTGAAGCTGCCCGACGATGTCGCGGAGACGACCTATCAGGTGACGCCGCTCAAGGTCGGCGCCACGCTCTAACTCTGCACGCCGCATAACTGGGCGATCGCCATCGACGCCAAGACCGGGCAGGAGAGGTGGAAGTTCGACCCGAATGTCGGGCTCAACCCAGATCGCCAGCACCAGACCTGCCGCGGCGTCACCTATTGGTCCGATCCGAATGTCGCCGCCGACGCTGCCTGCGCCACGCGGGTCTACCTGCCGACCTCCGACGCGCGGCTGATCGCGCTCGACGCCAAGACCGGTGCCGTCTGCGAGAGCTTCGCCGATCGCGGCACGCTCAATCTCGGCCGGGGCATGCAGTACAATCCGGCCGGCTTCTATTATTCGACCTCGCCGCCGGTCGCGGTCGGCGACCGGATCATCGTCGGCGGCGCGGTCAACGACAATTACTCGCTGAAGGCGCAGTCCGGCGTCATCCGCGCCTTCGATATCCGGACGGGCGAACTGCTGTGGAACTGGGATTCGGGCAATCCCGACCAGACGGCGCCGCTGCCGCCGGGCGAGACCTATACGACCAACTCGCCCAATTCCTGGTCGGTGTTCAGCGCCGATCCCGATCTCGGGCTCGTCTATATCCCGCTCGGCAATCAGGTGCCCGACCAGATCGGCATCGGCCGCAGCAAGAATGTCGAGCGGTTCTCGTCGTCGATCGTCGCGCTCGACATCGCGACCGGACAACTGCGCTGGGTCCGCCAGACCGTGCATCACGATCTTTGGGACATGGACGTGCCGGCGCAGCCTGTTCTCTTCGACATGCGCCGCCCGGACGGAACGGTGATCCCGGCGCTGGTCGGGCCGACCAAGCAGGGCGACATCTATGTGCTCGACCGCCGGAGCGGCCAGCCGATCATCCCGATCCGCGAGGAGCCGGCACCGGGCGGGGCGATCCCCGGCGATTTCACGTCGCCGACGCAGCCCATCTCGAGCCTCACCTTCTCGCCGCCGCCGCTGACCGAGGCGAGCATGTGGGGCATGACGCTGTTCGACCAGCTCGCCTGCCGCATCGCCTTCCACCAGTACCGTTACGAGGGCCGCTACACGCCGCCTTCGCTCGAAGGCACGATCGTCTATCCCGGCAATTTCGGCACGTTCAACTGGGGCAGCGTCGCGGTCGATCCCGAACGGCAGATCATGTTCGGCATGCCGACCTATCTGGCCTTCACCTCGCAGCTCGTCCCGGCCGCCGAGATGCCGCCCAAGGACGACGAGAAGGCGAGCGAGCAGGGCCTCAACCGCAACGAGGGCGCGGATTACGGCGTCTATATGGGTCCGTTCCTGAGCCCGCTCGGCATTCCCTGCCAGGCGCCGCCATGGGGCTATGTCGCCGGCGTCGATCTCGTGACCGGCACGACGGCCTGGCAGCACAAGAACGGCACCGTCATGGACATGACGCCGCTGCCGCTGCCCTTCAAGCTCGGCGTGCCCGGCATCGGCGGACCGCTCCTGACGCGCGGCGGCGTCGCCTTCCTCGGCGCGGCGGTCGACAACTATCTGCGCGCCTATGACGTCACGACGGGGCGGGTGCTCTGGGAGGCGCGGCTGCCGGCCGGCGGGCAGGCGACGCCGATGACCTATACCGAGGACGGCAAGCAATATGTCGTCATGGTCGCCGGCGGCCACGGCTCGGTCGGCACCAAGCCCGGCGACTATGTCATCGCCTACACGCTGCCGGATTGAGGGGAGGCGAGGGCGCGCCGCCAAGGCTC
>CAWZZK010000060.1:0-18008 GCA_963966455.1 Kaistia sp.
GCCGAAGGGGCGCTTGCGCGTGACGCCGGGGAAGACCGCGTCGAGCAGTTCCTCGTTCGGCTTGCTCATGACGCCGTCCTCATTGGCGATGATGAAGACCTCGGCGCCGGTGAGCTTCGATTCGAGCGCGAGGCGGACGGCCTGCGCCGCGTCGCGGGCGTCGATATAGGCCCAGAGGTTCCATTTGCGCGCGTTCACATCCTTGTCGAAGTCCGGGAATTCCGAATAGCGATAGGGCGCCATGATGTTGGAGAAGCGGAGGCCGAAGATCTTGAACGTGGGATCCCAGCGGCAGAACTCCTTCGCCATCTCCTCGGAGAGGAATTTCGACAGCGAATAGGCGCTCTCCGGCCGGCCGCGATACTCCTCGTCGACCGGCACATAAGGCGGCGGCGTCGTGAAGGGCAGGCCGAGCACCGTCTCGCTCGACGCCCAGACGACATTGCGGATGCCGAGCACGCGCGCCGCCTCGAAGATGTTGTAGGTCGAGATCATGTTGGTCTCGAAGATCACATGGTTCGGCGCGAGGCCGGGCGCCGGGATCGCGGCGAGATGCACGATGCCGGTGACGTTCGAGACGCGCTCGTCGATCGCGGAGAGCGCGGCCATGGTCTCGCCGAAATCGGTCAGGTCGGCGCGCGAGAACTTGACGCCCTGCCCGGCCGGCTGCGGCGCGCTGTCGATCGACGCAACGTCGTAACCATGCGAAACGAGATCCTCGATCACGGCCCGCCCGGCGAGCCCGCTGCCACCCGTCACGACGATCATGCTGGTCCTCCTGAATCGATTTTAGGGATCGTGACGCAACTTAGGGCGCGAGCCTCGGACGCGCCAGCACCAAGCAGGGAGTTCCGCGCCATGGACCGCATCCTCCTCCTCGCCGCCGGCCTCGCCGGGGCCGCCGGCGTCGCCCTCGCGGCGGCCGGCGCCCATATCGCCGGCGCCGAGCGCCTCGCCACCGCCGGGCAGATCGCGATGGCGCAGGCCCCGGCGCTCCTCGCGCTGGGGCTCTACGGCCGGTCGGCCAGCCGGCCGATGCTCATGGCGGGCCTCGTCATCGCCGCCGGCCTCCTCGTCTTCGCCGGGGCGCTGGCCTATCACGACCTCTCCGGCAGCGCGGCGCTCGCCTTCGCGGCCCCCTGGGGCGGCACGGCCATGATCCTCGGCTGGCTCGCGCTCGGGCTGGCGGCGGTCATCCGCCGGCGCTGAGGTCTGGCCTTTCGCTGCGTGGTCGTCTAACCATGCGGCCCGAAGCCAACACCGCCTGACACCGAGCCCATGGACGCATCCGCAGGACCCGTCGACCGCCGTCGCACTTTCGCCATCATCTCGCATCCCGACGCGGGCAAGACGACGCTGACCGAAAAGCTGCTGCTGATGGGCGGCGCGATCCAGCTCGCCGGCGAGGTGAAGGGCAAGCGCGACCGCCGCCAGACCCGCTCGGACTGGATGAACATCGAGCGCGAGCGCGGCATCTCCGTCGTCACCTCGGTGATGACCTTCGAATACGGCGGCGCCATCTTCAACCTGCTCGATACGCCGGGCCATGAGGACTTCTCGGAAGACACCTATCGGACGCTCACCGCCGTCGACTCGGCCGTCATGGTGATCGACGCGGCCAAGGGCATCGAGGACCGGACGCGCAAGCTCTTCGAGGTCTGCCGCCTGCGCGACATCCCGATCGTCACCTTCGTCAACAAGCTCGACCGCGAGAGCCGCGATCCCTTCGATCTCCTCGACGAGATCGAGAAGACGCTGGCGCTCGATACCGCGCCGATGACCTGGCCGATCGGCCGCGGCCGCGACTTCGCCGGCACCTATGACATTGTCGGCCGCCGCGTGCGCCGCATCGACACCGATGCCGAACCGCACAAGGTTTCCGGGCCGGACGATCCTTATATCGACGGGCTCACCACGCCGGAGGCGGTCGCGACCTTCCGCGAGGAGCTGGAGCTGATCGAGGGCGCGGCCAACGGCTTCGACATGGAGGCCTTCCGCGAGGGCCATCTGACGCCGGTCTATTTCGGCTCCGCGCTCCGGAATTTCGGCGTGCGCGACCTGATCGACGCGCTGGCCGCCTATGCGCCGCCGCCGCGGCCGCAGCAGGCCGAGAGCCGGGTCGTCGAGCCGACCGAGAAGGAAATGTCCGGCTTCGTGTTCAAGATCCAAGCGAACATGGATCCGAACCACCGCGACCGCATCGCCTTCCTGCGCGTCTGCTCGGGCAAGCTGCAGCGCGGCATGAAGGCGCGGCTGGTGCGCACCGGCAAGCCGATCCCGCTTTCGGCGCCGCAGTTCTTCTTAGCGCAGGACCGCCTCCTCGCCGACGAGGCCTTCGCCGGCGACGTGGTGGGTATCCCCAACCACGGCACGCTCCGCATCGGCGACACGCTGACCGAGGGCGAGAATCTCGTCTTCCGCGGCGTGCCGAGCTTCGCGCCGGAAATTCTCCGCCGTATCCGCCTGCAGGACCCGATGAAGGCGAAGAAGCTCAAGGAAGCGCTGCAGCAGATGGCCGAGGAAGGCGTCGTGCAGGTCTTCGTGCCGCATGACGGCTCGCCGGCGATCGTCGGCGTCGTCGGAGCGCTGCAGCTCGACGTGCTCAAGGAGCGCATGCAGGCCGAATATGGCCTGCCGATCGATTTCGAATCCTCGCGCTTCTCGGTCTGCCGCTGGATCTCCTCCGACGACCGCGACAAGCTCGAGACCTTCATCGAGCGGCATCGCGGCTCGATGGCCTCCGATCTCGACGGCGCGCCGGTCTTCATGGCGCCCTCGGCCTTCGAGCTGCGCTACGAGCTCGACCGCTCGCCCGACATCGTCGCGACCGAGATCAAGGACTACCAGCGCCGCCAAGCGGCGTGAGCGGGTCGAAGCGATAATCGAGCCAGACGATGCCGGCGGCGAGCGGTTCAGCCGCGGCAAGGCGGATGCTGCGCGCGAAGCCGTTCGGCGGGAAGGTCGGATGGCCGCCGCCGACGAGTTCCGGCACGACGAAGAGTTCCAGCCGGTCGAGCGCGCCGCGCTCGATGAAGGCCTGCTGCAACCGGCCGCCGCCGACGACCCAGACATCGCCATCGCTGAAGGCGCGACACTCGGCGACCAGGGCCGCGATGTCGCCGCCGCGCAGCTCCAGCGGGCCGATCGGATCCTCGAGCGGCCGGCTGGTCACGACCAGCGCCCGCTGCGCGCCATAGGGCCAGCCGATCCCGAGCGTGGTGATCGCGTCATAGGTCGCCCGCCCCATGACGACGGTGCCGATCTCGCCGATGAAGCGGTCATAGGCTCGCGCGCCGAGATCGACGGCGTCGTATTTCCTCAGCCAGTCGATGCCGCCATCGGCGGCCGCGATATAGCCATCGACACTCACGCCCATATAGCCTCGGATCGTTGCCATCGGTCGCCTCCTCTGCGCATAATTTATAAACGAATATTCGTTCACTAATGGATGGTCAAGTGGCCCGCCCCCGCTCCGTCGCCGATACCGATCTCCTCGATGCCGCCCTGTCGCTGCTGCTCAAGGGCGGGCCGGAGGCCGTGACCTTCGCGGCCGTCAGCGCGGCGACGCAGCTGGCGCCGGCGACCCTCGTCCAGCGCTTCGGCAGCAAGGCGGGACTGCTCAAGGTGGCGCTCGCGAGGGCCTGGGATCTGCTCGACGCCGAGACCGAAGCGGCCGCGGCGGCGACGGCGCCGACGCCCGAGGGCGCGGTCGCGATGCTGGTGCGCCTTTCGGCGGATTATCCCGAGGGCGACGCCTTTGCCGACCAGTTGCTGCTGTTGCGGGAGGATCTGCGCGACCCCGAGCTTCGCCTTCGCGGCGCCGCCTGGCGCGCCCGCCTCACCGCGCTGCTGGCGCCACGGCTCGCGGACGCGGCGGGGCCGCGCGAGGACCGCGCCCGCGAGATGTCGGCCCTCTGGCAGGGGGCCTTGATCTGGTGGGCCTTCGAGCGCGGCGGCAGCGCCTCTGCCTCGGTCGAAGCGACGCTGCGGGACTGGTGCGCCCGGCTCGGCTGAGGACTGATGTGGCACGCACGCGACCGCCGATATGGATCGCCGAGCCGGAACCGCGTTGATTGTGGCCGGTGAATCCGCTAAGGGGCCGCCATAGCATCAGCGGGACATGTCCATGCGCGAGATTGCGGTTTTCGGCGGCCAGGCCAACCCCGAACTCGCTGAGGAGATTTGCGCGCATCTCCATGTCCCCTTGCTGCCCACCCGCCTGAAGCGCTTCTCGAACGACTGTCTCGAAGTGCAGCTTCAGGCCAATTGCCGCGATCAGGATGTCTTCCTCATCCAGCCGCTGAATGCGCCGGTGCAGGAAAACCTGTTCGAGCTGATGCTGATGCTGAACGCGGCCAGAGGCGCCTCGGCGGCGCGGATCACCGCCGTCATCCCCTATTTCTCCTATGCCCGCTCGGACAAGAAGGACGCGCCGCGCATCTCGCTCGGCGGCCGCCTCGTCGCCGACCTGCTGTCGACGGCCGGCGCGGATCGCGTGCTGACGATGACGCTGCATTCGCCGCAGGTGCACGGCTTCTTCAGCGTCCCGGTCGACCAGCTTCACGCGCTCGACGAACTGGCGGCGCATTTCCAGGGCTATGACCTCAGCCGCGTCGTGGTCGTCTCGCCCGATCTCGGCAACGCCAAGAACGCGGCCGCTTTCGCGAAGCGGCTGAATGCGCCGGTCGCGGCCGGCGCGAAGGAACGCATCAGCGACACCAAGGTGCGCATCTCGGCGATCATCGGCGATGTGCGCGACCGCGACGTGATCGTTCTCGACGACGAGATCGCGAGCGGCGGATCGGTGCTCGAACTCCTGCAGCATCTGCGCGCGGGCGGCGCGCGGTCGGTGCGCGTGGCCACCACCCATGGCATCTTCGCCGGCGAGAGCATCAGCCGCCTCGCGGCCGAGCCCGACATCGTCGAGATCGTCTGCACCAATACGGTCCCGGTGCCGGCGGAAAAGCGCGTGCCGAAGCTGACCGTCCTGTCCGTCGCCCCGGCGCTCGCAGAAGCCATGCGGCGCATCAATTGCGGCGAATCCGTCAGCGCGCTCTTCTTCGCCGACACGGACGCGGCGAGGATCGCCGCGGAGTAGCCACGACAGGGGCTCGCGACCATGCCCGTCACCGCCGACGACCTCCGCCGTCTTTTCCTCACCCTGCCGGGTGTCTCGGAGTCGACGCATCACGGCACGATGTCCTTCGTCGTCGGCAAGCGGTTCCTCGGGCGCATCCGCGACGAGGGCACCGTCTTCGCCCTCCCCTGCGACCGCGGCGAGCGCGACTTCCTGAACGAACTCGAGCCCGAGACCTTCTTCATCACCGACCATTATCGCGGCTATGCCTATGTGCTCGTCCGCCTCGCCGCCACCGATCCCGACCGCCTCGCCCCGCTCGTGACGCGCGCCTGGCGAGCGGCGGCGCCGAAGCGGATGGTCGCGGCCTTCGACCGGGCCGCCGCCGGAAGCGCTTGACCGCCGCGCCCGTCCTGCTATCGTAAGTCATGACTTACCATTCAGATCGATGGGCCGCTCTCGGTGACCCGATGCGCCGCGCCATCCTGGAGCGGCTCGGCCGCGGCCCGCAGCCGGTCGGGCGGCTCGCCGAGGGCCTGCCGGTCAGCCGGCCGGCCGTCTCGCAGCATTTGAAAGTGCTGAAGGAGGCGGGGCTGGTGCAGGACGAGGCGGAGGGAACGCGGCGCATCTACCGGATCGATCCGGCCGGGCTCGGCGAGATCCGCCGCTGGCTCGACCAGTTCTGGGACGACGCGCTCACGGCTTTCGCCGCCGAGGCGGACCGCATGGACGAGGCGACGGGAAAGGGAGACAACGCATGAACCAGATCATCCGCCCGGCGCCGGTGCGCCGCTCCGTGATCGTCAAGGCCGATCGCGCGCGCGCCTTCGCGGTGTTCGCGGCCGGCATGGATCGCTGGTGGCCGCGCACGCATTCGGTCGGCTCCTCGCCGCAGCGCCGCGTCGTGCTGGAGCCCGTCGCCGGTGGGCGCTGGTACGAGATCGGGGAGGACGGGTCGGAATGTCCCTGGGGCAAGGTGCTCGCCTATGAGCCGCCGGCGCGCCTTTTGCTCGCCTGGCAGATCGACGCCGACTGGCGCTACGATCCCTCGCTGGTGACCGAGGTCGAAGTCCGCTTCACGCCGCTCGCCGAAGGCGGCACGCGGGTCGATCTCGAACATCGCGACCTCGAACGTTTCGGCGACAAGGCCGAGATCGTGCGCCCGATGCTCGATTCGCCCGGCGGCTGGCAGGGGCTGCTGGCTCTGTTCGGCGGCGTCGCCGACGGCTGAACGGGAGCCTCCGGCCAGCGGCGGCATTGCATTCTCGGCGCTAGAATGTCAGGTGTCGCCGATCATGTGCCGTTCGGAGGTTTCCCCATGCTGAAGGCCGGGTTGCGGCTGCTCTCCGTCATTTGCCTCGTGACCGCCGCCAGTGCGGCCGGCGCGGCGACCTGCAGCAACAACGGCGCCGGCTTCCCGGCCTGGCTGCAGGCCTTCAAGGGCGAGGCGGTCGCCGCCGGCATCTCGCCGCAGACGGTTTCGGAAGCGCTGGACGGCCTCTCCTACGCGCCCGACGTCATCCAGAAGGATCGCGCCCAGAGCGTGTTCGCGCAGAACTTCCTGCAGTTCTCCGACCGCATGGTCGCGAAATACCGGCTGCAGAAGGGCGCGCAGCTCATCAAGAACAACGCGAAGATCTTCGCGCGCATCGACAAGGACTATGGGGTCCCGGCGCCGGTGATCGTCGCCTTCTGGGGCCTCGAGACCGATTTCGGCGCCAATCTCGGCGACCTGCCGACGCTGCGCTCGCTCGCGACGCTCGCCTATGACTGCCGCCGCCCCGATCTCTTCCGCGATCAGCTTCTCGCGGCGCTCACGATCATCGAGCGCGGCGATCTGACGGCCGCCGAGATGAAGGGCCCCTGGGCCGGCGAACTCGGGCAGGTGCAGTTCCTCGCGACCCATTACCGCGATTTCGCCGTCGACTATGACGGCGACGGCAAGCGCGACCTCCTGCATTCGACGCCGGACGTGCTCGCCTCGGCCGCGGCGCTGCTGGTTCACGAAGGCTGGCGGCGCGGCGAGCCCTGGCTGACCGAGGTCAAGGTGCCGGCGAACATGGACTGGTCGCAGTCCGACCTCTCGATCCGCAAGACGGTGGCCGAATGGCAGAGCCTCGGCGTCACCGCGGCGCCGGGATCGACGCTCGGGCCGGCCGGGCTTCCCGCCGCGCTGATCCTGCCGATGGGCCGCAACGGCCCTGCCTTTCTCGGCTATGCGAATTTCGACGTCTATCTCGAATGGAACCAGTCCTTCGTCTATGCGCTCACGGCCGCCTATTACGCGACCCGCCTCGCCGGCGCGCCTCCCGTCAGCCGCGGCGGCAAGGTCGATGCGCTCTCGTTCAAGCAGGTGCAGGAATTGCAGCGGCTGCTCGCGGAGCGCGGCCATCCGGTCGGCAAGGCCGACGGCATGATCGGCTCGGGCACGCGAGCCGCCGTCCGCGCCGCGCAGCTCGAACTCGGCCTGCCGCCCGACGCCTATCCGGATACGACGCTCTTGAACGCGCTTCGGGGCGGCTGACCGGCGTCGTCCGGCGCAAGCGATCGGGAGGAGGCTGCCGATGACCTTGACCGTCTGGGCCTGGCTGGCGCTCGGCGCCTACATGATCCACATCTGCGAGGAGTATTTCCTCAACTGGCGCGACTGGGCGCGGGCGGTCATCGGCCTGCCCGTCACCTGGTCGGATTTCGCCGTCGTCAACGGCGCCGTGATCGTGCTCGGCATCGTCCAAGCCGAGCTGGCGGGCAGCCTGCCGCTGATCCCGCTGATCTATTCCGCGCTGCTCCTCATCAACGCGACCTTCTTCCATGTCGGCCCGTTCGTGAAGACGCGCGGGCGCTTCTCGCCCGGGCTGATCACCGCCGTGATCCTGTTCTATCCGATCGCCATCGGCACCTATCGCGAAGCGGCGCTCGCGGGCCATCTCGGCCTCGGAACACTGCTCGGCTCGGTCGTCGGCGGGGCGCTCCTGATGGCGATGCCGATCGTGTTGCTGAAGCTTCGCGACCGGCCCTATTTCCGCCAGTCCTGAGACCCGCCGGCTCGCTGTGAGCGCCATCACTGCGGAGGACGGGGGATCGCATTAGCGCGTGCAGCGGGGGCGCCAAACGGTTCCGAAACCGCTACCATGAGGGCAGCGCCGGAAGAGCGCGGCACCGTCCGGGGAAACGGGTATGTCAACGCTGATCGTCATCGCCGTCATCGCCGTCGTCGGCCTCTATGCCGTCACGCTCTACAATCGCCTCGTGCGGCAGCGCAATCTCGCCCGCGAGGGCTGGAGCGGCATCGACGTGCAGCTGAAGCGGCGCGCCGACCTCATCCCCAATCTCGTCGAGACGGTGAAGGGCTATGCGGCGCATGAGAAGGGCATCTTCGAGGAGGTCGCCGAGAAGCGCGCGGCCAGCATGCGCGCCGGCGACGTCACCAGCCAGGCGGCGGCCGACCAGGCGCTCTCGGGCGCGCTCGGCCGGCTGATCGCCATCTCCGAGGCCTATCCGGAGCTGAAGGCCGACGCCAATTTCCGCCAGCTGCAGACGGAACTCGCGACGATCGAGGACGAGATGCAGAAGGCGCGGCGCTACTACAACGCGACGGTGCGCGACCTCAACACCTCGATCCAGTCCTTCCCGGCCGTGCTTGTCGCGCAGAGCCTCGGCTTCCGCGAGGAGCCGTTCTACGAGATCGAGGATCGCGCGGTCGCCTCGGTGCCGCCCATGGTCGCGTTCTGAGACGCCGCGGATGAAGCGCTTCCTCCTCGCGGCGCTCATCCTCGTCGCGGCGCTCGTCCCGGCCGCGGCCGGCGACCGCATCCTCTCCTTCGTGAGCGACGTCGCGGTCGAGCGGAACGGCGACCTCGACGTCACCGAGACCATCCGCTTCGATGTCGATGGCGACCAGATCAACCACGGCATCAACCGGGATTTCCCGACCCGCTACGAAGATGGACGCGGCATGTCGGTGAAGGTCGGCTTCACCGTCGAAAGCGTGCTGCTGGACGGCGCGCCGGAGCCCTATGAGCTGCTGCCGCTGGCGACCGGTACCCGGGTGCGCATCGGCTCGCCCGACCGCTTCGTGTCGCGCGGGCCGCACGACTACACGATCCGCTATCGCACCACGCGGCAGATCGGCTACTTCGCCGATTTCGACGAGCTCTACTGGAACGCGACCGGGAACGCCTGGACCTTCCCGATCGAGAGCGCCGAGGCGCGCATCACCATCCCCGAACCGGTCGGCTTCCAGGACCTCGCGGGCTATACCGGCGTCACGGGCTCGCGCGAACATGCCGTCTCGGTGATGTGGGACACGGCAAACCCGGCGACCGTCACCTTCCGCACGACGCGGCCGCTCGGCATCGGCGAAGGCCTGACCGTCGCGGCGAGTTGGCAGAAGGGCATCGTCGATGCGCCGAGCTTCGAGCGGCGCGCGGTCTGGTGGCTGCACGACAATCTCGGCGCGCTGGCCGCGATCATCGGCAGCATCGTGGCGCTCGGCTATTTCGCGCTCGCCTGGCTGAAGGTCGGCCGCGACCCGCCGCGCGGGCCGATGGTGCCGATCTTCTCGCCGCCGGACGGACTCAGTGCTGCCGCGACGCGCTATGTCTCGGCCATGGCGTTCGACAACCGCGCCTTCACGGCGGCGCTGCTCGATCTCGGCGTGCACGGCCATCTAAAGCTCGCCGACAGCGGGCCGACGCTGATCATCACCCGGCTGGCCGGAACGGCGCCGATCGGCGAGCCGGAAGCGGCGATGGAGGCGGCGCTGTTCCGGGGAGCCGTGTCGGTCGAACTCGTCCAGCGCAATCATCAAAAGCTGCAGGCTGCCCGCAGCGCCCTGTCAACCGGCCTCGCACGCGCCTATGCCGGAACGATCTTCCACTGGAACGCCGGCTGGCTGGCGCTCGGCATCCTGCTGACGGTCCTCGTCTATGTCGCGACCGCCATCGGCCTGATCATCGCGCTCGGCGCCGATCTCGGAACGGCCGCGGTGCTCGGCCTCGCCTTCGCCTCGGTGGCGGGCATCGTCGTCGGCATCGGGCTCAATGCAGGCCAGACGGGGCAGTCCTTCTTCACCCGCCTCGTCGCCTGGGTGGTCATGGGCGTCTTCGCGGTCGCCTTCTTCGCTGCCGGCGTCATCGCCTTCGCGACAACCGTCAAGGCGCCGCTCGACGCCGCGCCGCTGCTCCTCCCGATCGTCGTGATGCCGGTCCTCGTCTCGTCCTTCGGCTGGATGCGCAGCCCGACAGCGGACGGGCAGAAACTGCGCGACGCCATTTTCGGCTTCCGCCACTATCTCGGCACCGCGGAGGAGCACCGGCTGGACGTGCTGCATCCGCCGGAGAAGACGCCGGAACTGTTCGAGCGCTACCTGCCCTATGCGGTTGCGCTCGATGTCGAGAATGCCTGGGCGGCGAAATTCGCCGGCGTGCTGGCCGCAGCCGGTGCCTCGGCGGCGGTCGCGTCCTGGTATGCGACGAGTTCGCATCGCGATCCCGGCAGCCTCGTCGACCGCCTCGGATCGAGCCTGTCGCAGACCGTCGCCTCGGCCTCGACCGCGCCGGGCTCCCGCACCGGATCGTCGGGCGGCTCGTCGGGCGGTGGCGGAGGCGGCGGCGGCGGCTCCGGCTGGTAGATCAGGGGATCGCGAGATCGGCGGTGACGGCCAGATGGTCTGAGCCGAAGTCCTTGCTGACGCGGATCGCGGCGACGCCGATGCGGTCGGTAACGCCAATCCGGTCGATCGGAGTCCCGAGCGCGGGCGGCGCGCGGAACTCGCGGAAGAAGCGTGTCGGCGGCGGCCAGGCGCCGCGTTCGGTGGTGACGAGGCCGGAGCGGTTCATGAAGGAGCGCAGCACCGGCGACCAGTAGGGCGTGTTCCAGTCGCCGACGACCAGCACGTCGGTTCCGGCCGGCTCGGCCTTCACCCGCTCGGCAACCGCCCTGAGATAGGCATTGCGCATCACCCAGCCCGAGACCTTCCGTGTCGTCGGCGCATGGACGCCATAGACGACCAGCGGCCTGGCGCCGGGACGCTCGACAACCGCCCGCAGCGCGCCCGAGCCGCCGACATCGTCGGTCGGATTGGCCGCAGGCCCGAGATCGAGCCATTCGGCCGTGACGGGATAACGGCTGGCGACCATGACCGAGGAGCGGTCGGCACCGGCGACATGCGGCAGGCCCGGCAGGCTCTCGACCACGGGCCGCCAGCGCCAGTTCGACTCCTCGACGACGAGGATGTCCGGCGCCTCGGCCTCGACCATCCGGCGGAAGCCCTCCTCGTCGCGGTTGCGGCCGTTGAGATTGGCGGTCGTGACGCGAAGATTGCCGGCCGATGCATTGGCGGCGGCGGGAACCGAAGCGACGAGCAGCGGATAGACGGCGGCACCGACCACCAGCGCGGCGACGACGAGCCGCGGCATGCTGGAGGCGAGCAGCGCGAAGAGGAGCAGGACGAGCGCCACCGCCGCGATATGCGGGCGGAAGAAGTTCGTCATGTCGAGCAGCCAGTCCTTGCCGCCGAACTGGCCGGCGAGGACGAGGGCAACGATCGGCAGCAGGCTGAGGTCGAATGCCAGGCGGGACAGGATGGGGAGCATCGCGCGTCGGGCCGGCACGGTTCGATCGTCGGGACGCGAGGCGTCGGCCGCCTCGCCTGGTGCGGCGGCCTCCGGACCGGCCTTCACGCCAATCGTCTCGACCTCGTCGACCGCGCTCAAGCGCCCTCCCCCGTCAGCGACCCGCGACCGGCTCGACCGAGCCCGACAGCCGCCGGCTCAATCCGTCGAGGATTCGCCGCGCCAGCGCATCATAATCGCCATCGAAGTGATGGCCACCCGTCGTCTTGATCAGCTCGACGCCGCTGCCTTCGAGCTTCGGGCAGAGGCTGTCGTCTTCCTCCTCGCCATAGAAGCACTGGATCAGCGACGGCTTGATGGTCTTGATGTCCGGCAGCGTCTCGCCGTCGCCGGAATTGGTGCCGAGGAAGGCGCCGACCGAGATGACATAGTCGACCTGATCGGACAGCCCCAGCAGCGAGACCTCCGCGACCTGGCTCTGCTCGTCGGGCGGCAGCAGCTTGTAGGCCGAGGGCAGCACGTCGGCGCCGAAGGAGTAGCCGACCAGCACGACGTGATCGATACCCCACTTCTCCGTATAGTAGTCGATGATCCGGGCGAGATCGGCCGAGGTCTGTTCCGGCGTCTTGCGCGACCAGAAATAGCGGAGCGAGTCGACGCCGATGGTCGGCACGCCCTCCTTCTGGAAGGCATCGCCGATCGACTTGTCGAGATCGCGCCAGCCGCCATCGCCGGAATAGATGACCGCCATCGTGCCATGCCGCGCCTGCGACGGCAGTTCCACGAGCGGCAGGTCGGCCAGCGGATTGCTGGTGTCGATCTTGGGCGCCAGAAGCCGAGTGAGGCGCGACTTGAGCGCCGCGAACCCAGTCTCGGTGACGTCCTTGGTCTTGATCTGGAAGCCCTGACCCTGCAGCTCGGTCACGTGGTCGCGGCCGTCCTTCGGCGCGGCGGTCGTGTAGAGCACGTCGACCGGATTGGTGAGATCGCCCTCGGCGAGACCATAGACGGCGCCGCCGGCGACATCCTTGCGCGGCGCATCGGTGCAGAGCGGCTTCTTCAGCGGCAGCACCAGCGCCGGATCGACGGCGACGCCATGGCCGATGGTGGCGTCGGGCGTCTGCGCGGCGATCGAGAGCACCAGCGTGCCGCCGGTGCCGACGCCGGCGAGGATCGGCGAGTGGTAGTTCGGCGTGCCGAGCGCGCGCTGGACCTGATGCGACAGATCCTCGATATCGGCGACGAGATAGACGCACTCGTCCTCGCTGTCCTTCTCGAGGCCCGCGAACATCGACGCGGTATCGACGCCGACGACGATGGCGCCGCTCGTCTTCAGCGTATCGGCGAGCGCGGTCTCGTCGGCCGTCCAGCCATCCGCATCGGCGAAGAGGAACACCGTGCCCGTCACCGGACCGTCGGGCAGAAGGATCTGCGGCTTGCCGAGCAGGCCTGCGGTAAAGGCGGGGAGCGGCTTTGCCGGCGCGGCGGCGGCAGGCTCCGCCGCGGGTGCCGCGGCATCCTCGGCGAGCGCCGGGAGAGCGAGGCCGGCCGACAGGGCGGCGGCCGCGACGAGGGAAGCGAAACGACGCATCATTTACCCACCACTCCCTTGAGACCGCCGCCGATCAGGACGGCGACGTCGGCGAGCGCGACGATCGCGCTGGCGCCACCCGAGACAGCCATGTAGCGCGGCTGCCATTCCGGCTGGAACTTGGCCTTGAACGCCCGAAGGCCATTGAAATTGTAGAAGCGCTCACCGTGCTCGAACACGGCGCGGCCGAGGCGATGCCAGAACGGCGCGGCCGGGCTGCCATGGAGACCCGAGAGCGGCGCCATACCGAGGTCGAACACCTCGTAGCCCTCGTCGCGGAGCGCAAGCATCAGGCTGACGAAGAGGACTTCCATCGTGGAGGCCGGCGCGTCCGGCGAAAAGCGCATCAGATCGACCGTCGCCTCGTGCTTGCGCGCCGTGGTCATCACCGTCGCGAAGGCGATGATCCGCCCCTCGCGCCGCACCACCGCCGCCGGCTGCGCCGCGACATAGGCGCGGTCGAAGGCGCCGATGGAGAAGCGCTTCTCGCGCGCCTTGTGCTCGGCGAGCCAGAGATTGGACACCGCCTGCAGCGCATCGATCTCTTCGGCGACCCGCTCGGGCGGCAGCAACTCGAAGGACAGCCCCTCGCGGATCGCCCGGTTGTTGCCGTGGCGAAGGCCGGCCCGCTTGGCGCCCTTGAGATCGAATGTCGCGAGCCGGACCTGCGCCGCCTCGCCGAGCTTGAAGGCGCGCAGCCCGGCATCGGCATAGAGCGACAGGTTCTGCGGCTGCACCTGGTAGAAGATTGCTCGCCCGCCGGCGGCCTGCGCCATCTCGACGAATTGCCAGACCAGCGCCGGCCAGGCATCGCGCGGGCCGATCGGATCGAACAGCGCCACCCAGGAATGCGCCTGGCGGCCGAACATGATGAAGGCGCGGCGGTCCTCGGAGAAGAGCAGCGACTTGTCACCCATGCGGACGAGATTGGCGTCGGGATGCGGCTGGTCGGCGAGGATGGCGACCGCCTCCGCGACCTCCGAGGATGTCGGCGCGCCGGTCTTGCCCTTCGAGGGACGCAGCAGCGACCAGGCGGCGAGCGAACCGGCGGCGATGACGACGCCGAGCAGCGCGCGCAGGGAGCGCGGCGCTTCCTCGGAGAATTCGAACTGCCACCAGAGCTGATGCGAATAGTCGACGTCGCTGTAGACGAAGAAGAGCACCACCACGGCGCTGACGATCACCGTCGCGATCGCCATCCACCAGCCGGGCGTCAGCCGCTGATGGAACAGCGAGGCCGGCCGCGTGAACTCGCGCCGCGTCGCGAGGAGCGACAGGAAGAGCAGCGACAGGACGATCGACTCGGTGACCGCGATCGCTTTCAGCAGCGACAGCACGGCGCCGAGGCCGACGGCGATGGTCGCCGCCCACCAGGCGCCGTCGAGCCGGTGCGCAAGCCCGCGCGAGATGGCGATGAGGCCGAGGCCGAGCACGCTTTCGAGGAAATGCGCGCCCTCGACGATCGGCAGCGGCAGGATGCCGGAAAGGATGTCGAGATGGGAATCGGCGGCCGGCGTCACGCCGGAGAAGATCAGTGCCGCGCCCATGGCGAGCGTCAGCGCCGAGATGACGCGCGGCGACAACTGCGCGCCGATGCGGATGACCCGCGAGGTCTTCGCCCCCGCCGTCGCCCGGCGAAGCTCCAGCGTCGCGACCACCGCCGAGGCGACGACGAGCGGCAGGCCGTAATAGATGACGCGGTAGAGGAAGAGGGCCGAGAGAACCTGGTCGACCGGCGCCGTGCGGCCGATGACGGCGACGATCACCGCCTCGAAGACGCCGAGACCGGCCGGGACATGGCTGGCGACGCCGAGGCCGATCGCCACCGCATAGACGGCGATGAAGGCCGGAAAGCCGAGCTCGGTCTGCGGCAAGAGCACCCAGAGCACCGCGGCCGAGGCGGCGACGTCGATGAAGGTGCCGCCGAACTGTGCCAGCATGATCCGCGGCGCGGGCAGCGCCACCGAGGCGCCGCGCCAGCCGATGCGGCCCGAGCCGAAGGCCGACCAGCCGAAGAGGCCCGCGAGCGCGACCAGAACGCCGCCGCCGATCAAAGCGAGGATCGCCGGCGGCAGGCCGACCGGCGCGGCGACATCGACGGGATCGAAGACGAGGCCGAGCGCCGTGATGCCGGCGAGCCCGAGGCCGAAGGCGATGGTGATGAAGGCGACGATGCGCGCGACATCCGCCGGCTCGAAGCCGAGGCGGCCATAGAAGCGGTAGCGGATCGCGCCGCCGGTCAGCGGGCCGAAGCCGGCAGTGTTGCCGACCGCATAGGCGCAGAACGAGGTGAGCGCGACCAGCGGATAATCGACCTTGCGCCCCTGATGGGCGAGCGCCGACCAGTCATAGACGCTGAGCGCGAGGAAGGAGAGCGCCGTGAAGCCGACGGCGGCGGCGATGGCGCCGAGCGGCGTCGCATGCAGCGCGGCGACGACGTCGTCGTAATCGACCTCGCCGATCAGATGGCTGATCGCCAGCCACACCAGCACGAGGACGGCGAGACCGGCGCCGATGCCGATCGCCGGCTTCGATGCCGCCAGGAACTCGGTGATGCGCGGGCCGAGGCTGCGGGGCGATCCGGCCGCGCGGCCAGGTTCCCCGGTCGCGGGAACGGGCGCGGCGTCGGGCTCCTCGACACGGCGGGACATGGTGGCGGCTTCTGTCATGCGATTTTCGAGACGCCGCCCTGTGGCTCGTGCCGGCGGCGCCTCTCCCGGATATTGCGTTGCCTCTGTGATGAGGCCGCAAATCTGGCTGGATTGAGGCCGCTTCCGCGGCGTCAGGACGCAATCGAGAAGGGTGGGCCGGCGTTTCCGTCGGCCTCACGCAAACGTGCGAAGAACGGCAGAAAGCAGCGCGTCAGACCCACTCGCCCTTGCGCATGATCGGCTCGGCGGCGCCGCTCTCGGAGAGGCCGTCGATATCGACCTCGCCCGAGCCGATCATCCAGTCGATATGGATCAGGCTGCGATTGGCGCCCTTGGCCGAGAGCTCGTCGGCGGTCATCGTGTCGCCGCCGCGGATGCACTTGGCATAGGCCTGGCCGAGCGCGATGTGGCAGGCGGCGTTCTCGTCATAGAGCGTGTTGTAGAAGAGGAGGCCGCTCGCCGAGATCGGCGAGGAATGCGGCACCAGCGCCACCTCGCCGAGCCGCGCGGCGCCCTCGTCCGTCTCCAGCACCTTGTTGAGCACGTCCGCGCCGGTGCGGGCGGTCGCCTCGACGATGCGGCCCTCCTCGAAGCGGACGCTGATCTCGTCGATCAGCGTGCCCTGATAGGACAGCGGCTTGGTGCTGGTGACGGTGCCCGAGACGCGGTCCTTGTGCGGCGTGGTGAACACCTCTTCGGACGGGATATTCGGGTTGCAGACGATGCCGTTCTTGGCCGTGCCGGCGCCGCCTTCCCACTCGTGGTCATCGGCGAGGCCGACGACGAGATCGGTGCCCGGGCCGGTGAAATGCAGCGCGTGATAGCGCTTGGCATTGAGCAGCTTCGTGCGCGCATGCAGGGCAGCGTTGTGCTCGGCCCAGGCGGCGACGGGATCGACGCGGTCGACGCGCGAGGCGGAGAAGATCGCGTCCCAGAGCTTGGCGACCGCGACCGTCTCGTTCTCGTCCGGGAACACCGACTTCGCCCAGGCCGCCGAAGCGTAGGAGACGATCGTCCAGTTGATGTCGAAGCCGGCGATCAGTTCCAGCGCCGGTTGATAGGCCCGCGAGCGGGCGCGGTTGGCGCGCGCGACGCGCTCCGGATTCTGGCCCGACAGGAGCGACGGGTTCTCGCCGGCAATGGCGAGACGCGCGGCGCCGTTGCGGAAGGCGTTGGCCATGCCCTCGAAGAGCCAGCCCGACGCGGTGTCGAAACTGCCGTCGGGCGCATGGCGGAAGCGCATCAGCGTCGCCTCCTCGTCGCTGAACAGGGTCGTCACCAGCGAGGCGCCGGCCTTGTAGGCATGCTCGGTGATGCGCCGCACCAGCGGCAGCGCGTCGATCGGCGCCGTCATCACGAGTTCCTGGCCCGGCTGCAGGCCGAGGCCCACCTTGACGGCGACCTCGCCGAGCCGGTCGAGCTTGACGTCATGGGTGAGGAAGGGATCGCGGGCGGCGACGTTCATGGACGAATGCTCCTTGCATCGGCTGGACCGGAAAAGGTCCGGCCTCGCGTCGCGGCGGCGCCGCGCGCAGTCATTTCGGGATCGGCGGGCTCTTTCCGGCCGTCATTGCGGGCGAGATATTGCCTGAGCTCCTCACCCGTCAAGGGCGGCGAGGCTCAGGCGCGGTGCCGGCTCACCAGCGCGCCGGCGTCGCGCGGCAGGCGGAGGCTGTCGAAAAGCCCCAAGAGCCCAAGCGCGCCGATGATGAGGAAGGTCCAGCGGAAATCGACGAGCCCGAGCCCGGTCGCCTCCGGCGTCACCACCGCATCGGAGAAGCGCAGCACCACGGCGCCGACCGCGATGCCGAGGCCGAAGGTGATCTGCTGGACGAGGCTGAACAGCATGTTGGCGCCCGCCATTTTCTGCTGCGGCACGTCGACGAAGGCCAGCGTGTTGATGGCCGTGAACTGCATCGAGCGGGCGGCGCCGGAGACGACGAAGAGGAGCGCGATGATCCAGGGCGGCGTCGCCGGGGTCAGGAAGGCGCAGCCGACCATGGTCGCGACAAAGATGAGGCCGTTGCCGATCAGCGTGGTGCGGAAGCCGAAAGTCCTGAGGACGAGGCTCGTCAGCGGCTTCATGCCGAGATTGCCGACGAAGAGCGCCAGCA
>CAWZZK010000061.1:0-32675 GCA_963966455.1 Kaistia sp.
CGCGACCAGCGTGATGATGAGGGCCGATAGCAACGAGGTCGCAATCAAAGCCTGATGGCTGGTTGACGCGTACGGGGAAAAGATGCTTACAGCCGTAACAATTATACCAATAACTGTCATAAACAGCGAGGTTACTGCAGATATATCAACCAGACGCCTTGAGTTCGAATAGGATTCCCACAGTCGCTCAATCATTTAATCAACCTGATATGTTGTTGTCTAACAGGTACGCCGAGCATGGCAGGTTTGGATTCACCGCTGAAGACGTGGCTCGCTGTCCGGGTCTTTCCGCGGCTCCGGGCTAAAGAACGGACGAGGCTGGCCAGTGGCCGGCTTGACGTGATCTTCCTGCAGCGTCTTCAGCTTTGTCATGATTCGCAGCACCGCTACCCTCCCCTATGCGCCTTGAATGAGTAGCATGATACTTCGATATTCGGCGCAAGGTTGTTGCGCGTACCGCCGAACTTTGTGACTGGTTGCGGCGTCGGTAGCCGTTGGGGCTGCTTTCAATGCTTAGTGATAGCGAGGCCACTACTTGGCCGCTGCGGCCGTTGTGTGGCGTTTCACCGATGACAGGGGGCGCATTCGCTGCTTGGTTTTCCGTTAATGGCTGCAACGGCCCTGAGGCGGGCGGTCATCTCGGCTCCGAAATGTGTCTGTCGTGCTAACAGAGACTGATGTCCCGCTGGCCGGTGCCGGGGTTTGTCATGGACGCTATCTGGGGCCAAAGGGTAGCGCCCGGCAACGCGGGCTGTCAGGGCTTCGCCGTCCTCTTGTCTCGCACGCGAATGGCTGGCGGGCGGGTTCTGGCGGTCTGGCCGGGTGTCTCCCGTTGCCCTGCCGGCATCTCGTCCGGAAAAGGATCGGGAGAGATACGCCGGGTCCCGCCGGGTTCAATGGGGCTGCCCGCTCCGTTCGCGTTCCGCTCCCGTGTTGCCCATTGACCCCGGCCGCCTGCGGCTCGGGCCTGCCGTCGTGAGGATCTCCCCGACCGGACGCGATTGGCGCGGCCGGGATAACCAACGGGAGAAACCCCAAATGACCAAGACCGACAACAGGAACCGCCCCGCCTTCACCGCCTATTCAGTGGAGCCCAAGGTGGACGGGAAGCCGGACAAGCCGCGCTGGACGCCGATCGGCGTCGCCTGGCCCCACAGGGATGGCGAAGGCTATGACATCACCCTCGACGCCCTGCCCATCGGCAACCGCATCACCCTGCGCGTTCCGAAGGACCGTGACGACCGGGAGGGGGCGCGATGAGCGCCCCCGCCTCCGGGCGGCTCTCCGCCCTTCCCCTCGACCGCGTGCTCCAGGGGGACTGCATCCAGATGATGCGGTCCCTCCCCTCCTCGAGCGTCGACATGATCCTCACCGATCCGCCCTATCTCGTCGCCTATCGCGACCGGGCCGGACGCACCGTCGCCAATGACAACGACCCGGCCTGGCTGAAGCCGGCCTTCGCCGAAATGGCGCGGCTGCTGAAGCCCGGCGGGCTCTGCATCTCGTTCTACGGCTGGAATGTCGTCGACCTCTTTGCCGAGGCCTGGCGGGAGGCAGAGCTGCGGATGGTCGGACATCTGACCTTCGTCAAGGACTACCCGTCCTCGAGCCGGTTCCTCGGCCATCACCATGAGCAGGCCTATCTGCTGGCCAAGGGACGCCCTCCCCCGCCCCGCCGGCCGATCGCCGACGTCCGGCGGTTCACCTATACCGGCAACACCCTGCACCCGACCCAGAAGCCGGTGCAGCCGCTGGCCGAGCTGATCGCGGCCTTCACGAACCCCGGCGACGTGATCCTCGACCCGTTCTGCGGCTCCGGCTCGACCCTGGTGGCAGCAAAGTCCATCGGCCGGCATGCTCTCGGCATCGAGCTCGATCCAAGTCACCGCTGGACGGCGGCCATGCGGCTGGCGCTTAGTCAACATGAACGGGATGAGGCGGCGTAAGCCGCCCTCCACTTCAATTCCAACGGTCATCATCCTTTGAACCTTTGAACACCGGATCCGCTGAGCCCCACCGGGTTGCCGCATCCGCCCAAGGTTCCACGCCCATCAGGCGCTCGAGCTCGCGGCGGACGGCCATGAAATATCACCGCTCTTCCGGCGGCAGCCCGAGATCCCGCGAACGCGGATAGACGGCCTGCCACGCGGCGATGCCGTGGGCCGCAAAGGTTTCTCTGGCGACGTCCCGCACGATGGCCCTGAACAGCCGCTCCCGCCGTGACCACCACATGGCTCCCCTCCCCTGCCCCGATACACTGCCAGAAGATGCCGACTCCTTGCGCAATCACAACCCACGGCCCCGTGGCACCGCGTCTATTCAGAGCTAGAGTTGCGGCCACGAGGCCTAACGAGGAACCGTCGGGAATAGAGGGGGCGATCTGAACATCAGCGACCACGACTATGCGGGACTGCTTGAGCAGCCCCGCGTTCATGCCCAGAGGCAGATTGCCCAGCTGGAGCTGGAAGCGCGGCGCACCCGGACAGTGATTGGCGCGCTCGAGCACCAACTCCCGGAGGCCGGACCGATTTGCGCGGCGGAGAGCGCTCCTCACGGTCAAGTGGCAGGGACAGGCACGGAACGCCCGGTCATTGCGGCCGAGCTCGACACCGCCCGGCGCCATCTGGCTGACGTCGAGCAGGTCCTGCGCCGTTATCGCGCCCTTATCGCCGCGGTCGACGCAGCCGGGCAGGAGACTGCGCTGCACTGGCGAGGCCGGACGCTGGCGGAGCTCGAGCGTGAGTGGGTCTTCTGCGACGCGGTCCGCGCCGCCCGCCTCCCCTCCCCCGGCCGAGATCGCATCCTGCGGGCGTCAGCCGCCGATGGCGGGCCGCTGCCATGGTCGATCGTGACCGCCGGTCCTGACGACAGCGAGGCCGACCGGCAGCGATCCCGGCGTCGCGGGCGCTAAAAGCAGCGGGTACGGGCTTCAAAGGATCAGCTGAACACATGTTCCCCTGATCCGGGGACCCGAGGAGGGGGCCGTTCGGCGGCATTGCGTCCGATGATCACAGGACCACAGGATCCGCCTATCCTCTGATCACAGCTTCCGCTGAAACATTGGGCACGTTCAGGTGAACGAGGGTTCCTGTGAACCTTGGAACCCCTGAACGCAGGTTCCTTGGATCAGTGGACGTGCCCTGCGCTAGAGCGGGCGTCACAGGATCACCTGATCAGCTGACCACGAGCCGTCCCAAGCCCGCCGTCATGCAGGGATCACAGGTTCCTGTGATACCATCATCACAGGATCACCGGTTCCCATGACCGGCGGAACCTGTGCTCCCCTGAACACAGGACGTCCGTCATATTTGGTTAAGCCCGCCTTAAGAAATTCCCATGATCCTATGTTCCGGGCATCATCGCATCACCTGATCCCTGATTCACAGTTTCCTGTGAACCTTGGAACCCATGTTCAACGGATACCCGGAAAGGAGGCCAGCCATGCGGGTCATCGCATTCGTGACGCAGAAGGGCGGCGCGGGCAAAAGCACGCTGTGCGCCTCGGTGGCCGTCGCGGCCGTGGAGGCCGGCAAGTCGGTGTGCATCCTCGAGATCGACCGGCAGGCCACTATCACCGACTGGGCCAAGAACCGTGAGGCGGAGGCCCCGGAAGTGGCGCAGGTGGCGGCCGACCGGCTGCCGGAGACGCTGGAGAAGATCAAGCGCGGCGCCTACGATTACGTGTTCATCGACACGCCGGGTGTCGACAACCCCGGCACCACCACGGCTATCCGTGTCGCTGACATGTGCATCGTGCCCTGCCGGCCGACGCCGGCGGACCTGCGCGCCTTCGGGCCGACGCTGGGCGCCATCCACCGCCTCGAGAAGGACTTTGCCTTCGTCCTCAACCAGACCCCGCCGCGCAGCTACCGCGTTCGCGAGACGATCGAGGGGCTGAAGGCGCTGGGCGCGGTCGCCGACGTCGCCATCGTGATGCGCAACGACCACCAGGACGCCATCGGCTTCGGCCAGGGCGTCACCGAATTCAATCCCGGGGGCCCTGCTGCGGACGAGATCCGCAAGCTGTGGGCGTGGATTGCCAACCGCATGAAAGTGATTCCGAATGTCAAAGCGGCCTAAGATGAACCTGCGCGACCTGATCGCGTCGGACGTGGCGAGCGACATCGCCGAGCAGCCTGAACCCGTCGAGACAGTGGCCGCGCGGCAGCCGGAGCCCAAAGCCGCTCCCGCCGAAGTCGTCGCCCTGCAGCAGCCGGCAGCGGAGCGCCGCAGCGCGCCGCGTGGCGCCAAAGTGGCACCCGTGGCGCCGAAGCCGAGGGCAGGGGAGGGGAACATCAAGCAGCGCGCCACCCAGATGACGCTGTACCTCGAGCCGCCGGCCTACGACCAGCTGCGCGAGCTGGCGTTCACCGAGCGCACCAAGATGCACCCGCTGATCCTCGAGGCCATCGACCTGCTGTTCAAAAAGCGCGGCCTCAAGTCTCTCGCCGAGCTGCAGCGCTAGCGTCACATCCTTCACAGGATCCTGTGACAACAGGAACCTGTGTTCGCCGGAAGGCGCGGATTTCCAGCGCCGCCTGATTTCGTCCGCCAGCCAGACGAGTCTAGACTTGCTCATGTCCGAGCCGATTCGGGATCCCGACCTGATCGCTGAACTGGAGGCCTCCCGTGGCAGCGCCGACTTCGCCGCGGTGGAGGCCTTTGTCGCTGCCAAGCAGCGCGCGCGCGACAATGGCGTCGCTCCTCGCCCGGTGCTGGTGGATCCATTGAGCGATCCGGAGGTGCGCGACGACGATCTGCGCGCCCATCTGGAGCCGTTTTCAGGACAGCTGCCGTCCAAGGCTTATGAGGCCCAGAGGACCCGCCTCGTCGCCCTCCAGAAGAGCAGGGACGCCGTCGCTGGCAAGCGGGCGCGCATGGGTCGCGACCAGGCCCGCCGCGACGCCATCCGTGAAGTCATCGAAACCGAGGCGCAGACGCCAGCCGACATCCAGCACATCCACAGTGTGCTGGCGCTGTGCGGGCTGCCCTATCGCGAGCCGGTCGGCCAGCGCGACTACTCCAAGGAATACGGGCGCAACTCGCTGACCATCACCGCCGGCCACCTGATGAACCCGGTGACCGGCAAGATGGAAATGCAGGGGCTGCCCTACGGGCCCAAGGCACGCCTGCTGCTGCTGCACCTGTGCACCGAGGCGGTGCGCCAGCGCAGCGCCCGCATCGAGGTGGCGGAAAGCCTGTCGGGGTTCATCCGCGACATGGGCTTCCCGGTGACCGGCGGCGAGCGCGGGACGCTGCGGCAGTTCAAGGAGCAGCTGAACCGGCTCGCGGCCTGCCAGATGGCGCTGGGCCTGTGGGACGGCAAGTCGCGCTCGCGCACCCTGCAGGTGCCCCCGTTCAAGCAACTTGACGTGTGGTTCGCCGGCCATCCCGACCAGGGCACGATGTGGTCGAGCACGATCCAGTTTCACCAGGACTTCTACGAGAACCTGATCGACCACGCCCTTCCGGTCGACATTCGCGCCGCCCGCGCGGTGGCGGGCTCGGCGCGCAAGCTCGACCTGCTGTTCTGGCTGGGCTACCGCCTGCGCAACCTCAGCCGGCCGCTGCGGCTGACTTGGGACAATCTCAAGAGCCAGTTTGGCGCCGACAACGCCAATATCCGCAGCTTCCGCCAGGAGTTCCGCAAGGACGTCTCGCACCTCCAGGAGCTGTTCCCGAAGCTGCGCATCGACCTCGACGATACCGGCCTGCTGCTGCACCCGGTTGACCCGGACAGCCTGCTGGTGGGCAAAAAGCGCGATCTGACGATAAAGCGTGTCGGCTCAGGCACTTAACAGCGCAGACTTGCCTGCCAGATGATTCGCTGGCGTCGCCGGAACGCCGCAGAACCGGCTCCCGGTACGCAGAGTTGCCTACGCCCGACGTGGCATGTCCGAGGCTTCCCAAGGAAATGCCATCGTCACGCAGAGTTGCCTACGCACATTCGCCCGCCTCGAACACCGAAACACGCGGACATTCCACGGGTTGGGCGCTCCAGTTGAAGCCGGCCCGGGCCCGATCCTCCGCGCAGAGTTGCCTACGCCCCCTCACGCAGACTTGCCTACGGTACTCCGGCTTCGAGGCGGCGCGATCGATGCGCAGAGTTGCCTACGCCGGAGCCTTGTTTTCACGCCTTGCGAATCAATCACTTGCGACGAAGGGGGCGCCGAGTTGCCTACGCGCTCGCGCAGAGTTGCCTGCACAAGGGGTGCATTCCACGCAGACTTGCCTACGCTCCAGCGCAGACATGCCTACGCCAGTGCGCAGACTCGCCTACGCGAAAGCCGCTTAAGTCGTTGCTGTGTCTACGGTTCTGGTCACCGCATATATCTTTACTGATACCCTTTCAGAATCCCTTCCCATAACCCTTTCCTGATAGGGAGCCGATCAAAGGCTTTTTGTCTGGGTTTTGAAGGGTGAAGGGACAGGCCGGACGACGGAGAGCTGGTCAACCTTTGGCCGCTGGGGGCTCCAGCTGCAGCTCGATCTGGCGGGGCAGGGCGTGGGTGTAGAAATAGCGCCGTTTCTTGATGCGCCCGCTGCCAACGTCGACCGCACGCCAGCCCCGCAGGCCGCCGGCGCGCACCATGTCGTCGAACGCCGCCTTGCAGTCGCGGCGGAACTGGCCGCGGGTGTTCTTGGTCTCGGCCTCGGCGGAGAGATCCCGGCCGATGAGGTGGCCGAGCATGTCCTCGTCCACGTAAGTGTGGCGCGTCATGCTGTCGATATAGGGCCAGAAGTTCTTGGCGTAACCGGACTTGAGGCGGAACTGGACGTCGGCGTTGAGGCTGACCAGATGGCTCTGCTCGAACGCCCGGAATACCCAGGTGCCAAAACGGACGCGCAGGTTGCTGTCGAGGTTGAGCCCGTCCCACTGGATGTCGCTGATGATGTTGTCCATGTTGCCGCCACCGAAGCCGGCGAGGCCGCGGTTGCGGTCGAGGGCCGGCAGGATGATCTCCGGATCGCCCTCATAGACGGTCATCACCACCTTCTTGATGTCCTCGAAGGTGCGGATGAGGGTGAGCAGGTTGTTGACGTGGTGGGTGCGGCCCAGCACTGACAGCAGGTCGCGCCAGGTGGTGTTGACCTCATAAAACTCCAGCCAGGTGTTCTTGCCGGCGATGGTGACGTTGTCGGGCACGTCGGGATTGCGGATCCTGATCCGCGTGCGCGGCAGGCGGAACAGCGCATAGGTGGCATCGCGATGCTGCGTCCCGAGCTCGCGGCCCGAGACCTGGATCACCGACTGGTGGGGCACGACATAGCGTTGCCGGAAATCGCTGTCGGTAATCAGGTCGCGGTTGCGCGGAGCGAAGGCGGAGGTGCGGGTCAGGCGGGCAGGGACCGTCGCCGGGTTCTGGCGGCCGCGGCGGTTCTCGCGCGACTTGTCCAGCCGTTCGAGCCGCCTGACCTCCGCCGGCGAGAGCTGGCGCTCCATAAGCGGCGCGCCAGGGCCAGTCCCCTGCGGGGATGGCTTGGAGCCGGGCGCGAAAGGCCCGGTGGCGCGATGGGAAACCACTGGCAGCAAGCATTGCCTGAGCGGGAACGCTGGTCAACCTTGATGGAACGCTGGTCAACCTAATGGTGCCACTATCCGTGGCAGCAGTGTTGTGGATAAGTCGACGGGGACAAGTGAAAGCTGGTCAACTCTTCTGGAGAGCTGGTCAACCAAACCGGAGACCTGGTCAACCTTTTGGGAAAGCTGGTCAACCAAACCCGGCTTAAGTCGCGGAAAGTCAGCGATTTTTTCGCCTAGAGACTAATAGAGACTATTAAGAGACAAGACAAAGACGCAAGGCGCGCCACGCGCCCTGGGGACAAAATGGAAGGTCCCCAGGCGCGGGCGCCGTGCCTCGACGTCGGGCAGGGGAGGGGAGAGGCTGCACAGGCTTGTGAAGGGGGACGAGGTGGAAGGGATCGGCACGTCGCTGCCCGGGAGGCCGACAGGATCGATTTTCGGTGCTGAGCTGTCCCCCCGCCGCATCGATCGAAAAGAGCTTTGATGAGGCGGCTGCGCCGCCGGTGGCTCGCCCACTGTCAAGGTTCTGGGTTGACCAGCTTTCCGCCGGGGCGGCGCCAGTCTCCGCGGCAAGGCTGACCAGCTTTCCTCAAATGGCGAAGGCCACCCGTAAAGGGGCGGCCTCCTATCCCTTGGCGGTCATCGCCTTCCCAGGCTGTACCGCGACGCGGAGCCTAGCACGGCTTTACCGAGCCCGGAATCCCCCGCGAATGTATACAAAATCGCCCTATCCCTTGACGAAAATCCTAGCGGGTCCGGGCCGGCAATGAGGCCCGGGGGTGCCCTGCCTCTGGCGCTGCGACTGACCGCGATGCCGCCTGGCCCGGGAGGGGGGTGCAGGGGGGCTTGCCCCCTTGCCTTCTCCGGCACAGCCGGGCGTTTCATGAAACCACTAGAGCGGGGTCAGTACCGCGCGCGGCTGCAGCGGATTCTGCGTTGGCGCGACGGAAGCCGGCGGCGCGGGAGCTGTCACGGGCGCGGCGCAGGCTTTGCCGGGGTCAAGCGGTGCGGTGGCGAAGTCCGGCACGGCGGCGAGTAGCGTCCCTGCCAGCAGCAGCACCGCGCCGGGGCGCGAGCGGCCGCCCGCCAGCGCCAGCAGGACAAGGCCGGCCACGAAGAGGAGGAGCCCGGTGGCGCTCCCGGCCAAATCACGGATGACCGGAAAGAGGGCACACATAGCGACGGCATGCCCGCCCATGGCGATACTCGCGCGGTCGAAGAGCCCCGCCAGCAGCACGGCACTTACACAAAGCACGACGACGAAGCCGATCGCGCGCCCGACAGGATGGCCTTGTTGCCCGCTTGCCATGGCAGCTCCGGTGTTGCCGAGGGGATAGTGGCTGAAGGGAAGCCGGAAAGGAAAGAGGTGGCTTGTGCGGGGAATAGCGCACTTATACATTGCTTCGCAACATTGGTGGCGCGGCCGACACGGGGTCGTGTCTCCTGGCCGCAAAGTGTTCCCTCACGGGAACAGGTTTTGAGGAGACGCCGGTGGCGTCGTATCACTTCGCAGTGCAGGTTCTCGGCCGCAGCAAGGGCCACAGCGCGGTGGCGGCGGCCGCCTACCGGGCACGCGGCGAACTGCGCGACGAGCGCAGCGGCCGCACGGAGAATTACTCCCGCAAGGACGGCCACCAGCGCTCCGAGATCCTGCTGCCTGACGGCGCCGCGCCCTGGCTGGCCGACCGCGAGCGGCTGTGGAACCATGTCGAGGCCATGGAGAAGCGGGCCGACGCGCAGCTGGCGCGCGAGATCAACATGGCACTGCCGCATGAGATGACTGATGCGCAGCGCTACGAGCTGGTGCGGAACTTCGTGCGCGAGCAGTTCGTGAGCCGGGGCATGGTGGCCGACATCGCGTGGCACCGTCCGGTTCCCGACAACGGTGACGATCCCCGCAACTATCATGCCCATGTGATGCTGACCCTGAGGCAGGCGACGCCGCAGGGACTGCGCCGCGTGAAAACCCGCGAGTGGAACAGTGACGGCCTTCTCGATGAATGGCGGAAGGAGTGGGAACGCCACCAGAACCGAGCCCTCGAGCGGGCAGGCAGCCGTTCGCGGGTGGATAGTCGCACTCTCGCCGCCCAACGGGACGACGCCCATCGACGCGGAGACCTGGCGCAGGCCGCCGTCCTGGACCGGGAGCCTGAAATCCACATCGGCCCGCGCGCTGCCAATGCCGCCCGGCGCGGCTACGAACCGTCGAGCCGTGAACGCAGGGTGTCACTGCCGAAACGACCGCGCCGGCAGGGGAGGGGAAGCGGGGGCCGTCAACGGGTGGTCCGTTACCCGGTAATCGACGATGGCAGCCGCCAGAGCTGGAATGCGGCCATCGTCGACCGCAACCAGAAGCGTCTGCTGCGGGAAGCCGACCGATGGGAGATCAAACTTGCCCGGGCGCGCAAGCTGGAAATGCGGGCCCTGGCCGGCGCCGAGTCGGCCGACCAGCGGCTCAACGTGCTGGCACGGACACCGCGGCTGGTCGGCGGGCCGGAATGGCAGCAACTGCAGGCGCAAAAAGTCCGCTCCGCTCGGCATGCCCGGCTGTGCCGGGAACTCCTGAAGGGCCTTGAGCGGATCCTCGCCCGGACGCTTTTCGTCCGGCAGGAGCTTGTCGGCCGCCAGCGCGTCCTTCTCCGCGGCCGCGATCTCGTGCGAGGGCGTGGACGGACGCGGCCCCGACCGTGGTAGCTCAAGCCGCCTCGCGCGCGCCGGCCGGCGCCAGCTCGACCACCCTGCCGCGCCGTGGACGCCAGTCATCCCACTGGCCGCGCCAGCGCAGGACGCGCCAGTAGCGGATCTTGCTGGCAAGGATGGGGTAGCGGACGTCGTCGCTGAGAAACACGATGCAGCGACTGCGCTTGAGCCGCATCAACTCGGCCGGGTCGACATGGTAGCGGCCGGCCTCAGCGCGGCCCTGATTGGTCTGGTGCGTGAGCACGTCGGTATTGTGCTGCGACTGTCCGAACGAGTGGCTCACCACGGTGCGCTGGCCGATGCTGTCGGCCACCAGCCGAGCGGTGCGGTTCTCCGAAATCCCGAAGAAGATCCTGCAGCCGGCGTTGGCCAGCATCGAGTCCGCCTTGGGATAGATCCGCGCCAGCTGGTCCATGTCCTGGAAGACCAGCAGCAGCCGCGCATATGTGCCGAGGTAGCCAACCCCCGTCTCAAGAGGCTCGATGCGCCCGAGCGCGGCGGCTTCATCGACGAGAAGCAGCGTGGGCTCCGCCGGCGGCGCCTCATTCTTGGCGCGGGTCATCGCGATGAGCGCGCAGCCCATCATCACGCGCAGGAAGCCGCCATAGATCGGCAGTTTCTCCTCGTCGACGCAGATGTAGCCGGTCATGACCTCGCGGTTGAAGTCGCGGAAGTCAAAGGTGGACTCGCTGCTGAGCATCCCGGCCGGGCGGTCGGCTGACCAGATGCTCATGGCCTTGTCGGCGTTGGACACGATGGACTTTCCCTCGTCGGACTCGCCCATGCCGAGGAAGCCGCTGGCGGCCTCACGCATGGACGTCGGACCGAGCGTGGCGGCTTCCTCGAAGACGCTCTTGAGGCCCTGCCAACCGAGCGCCACGAGCGCCCGCACCTTGGCGAGGTTGCGGAGCTGCGGCTGGTCCTCGTAGCGGTAACAGACGAACAGGATCAGGCAGAGCAGCAGGTTGGAGGCGCGGTTGTCCCAGTGTTCGCCGGACTGGCTGTCGGGCGTGATCAGCAGCTTGGCGATCTCGACGGCGTCATCCGCCTCATGGCTGGTGCCGATGCGGATCATGTCGAGGGGGTTGAATTTCGCTGAGCTGGCCGGCTGGATCAGGTTGAGACATACGACCCGCCCGCGCTGGGCCCGGGCCTTTGCGGTGACCGCGAAGTTCTCGCCCTTGGGATCGGTGCAGATGACCGAACCCCGGTAGTCCAGCAGGTTCGGGATGACCACGCCGGCGCCCTTGCCGGTGCGGGTGCGCGCGAACAGTATCGCATACCCCTCGCGGCGGAAACGCAGGAACCGGCCGCGGTGGCGGCCGACGATAAGGCCCCGGCGTCCGCCCCAGACGCCGCCCCACCAGATCTCAAGAAGGGTTGCCCAGCGGGCACTGCCGAATGTGCGGGAACGGCGTCCGAGGGCCGCCCGGAGCAGGCTGGTGGTGCCCCACCAGAGGACCCGGCAAACCAGTCGCAGCGCAATGAAAGCGCCCTCAAACACGCCGCCGACAACATCCATGCCGCGAATCCTCGGGGACGGGGAGGCGATGGTCAACCTCGGCTGCCCGGCAGGTGGTCATCCTTTGGGCCGTGACCGCGATCGCCTGATCTCGTGTTTGCGCGCCAGGCGGAACTCGGCGAGGCGTTTATGATCGACATTGTTGAGCAGGCGGATGCGCGCGAGGCTGAGGTCGCCCAACCGGTTGCGCAACGCTTCGATGTCGCGCAGCGCCTCGACCAGTTCCGGGATGGCGTCCAGCGCCTGCTGTCGGGCCGTCGGCCGGAAGAAGCCGCCGCGCAGGAAGCCGACCGAGAGGCGGCCCATCAGCGTGCGGTCCTCGAGGGCGGCGACGGCGGTATCGACACCGTGGGTGCGGGTGATCATGGCCAGTCGGTCCTGCGCACGCTCACCGTTCTCGAAGATGGTCGCGCACAGCCTTGTCACCGCCGCATCGCGCACCGCCATCAGCGCGCGCAGCTCGCGGATGCCGTCGTCAATTGGCTGAATCTCGGACGGATCCAGCTCGAGAAAACCCGAGCCCATGGCTGCCCCCGCATGCCTCACCGCAGCAACTATAGGAGGATTAGGCGCGCCGCCAAGACCCTTATTGTGCGACGAGACGTGTGCAACCGGGATGACCAAAACGGCGGCAAATTGCCGAAAACAGCGCCACATTGCTCAACAGCCTCTCGCAAGAATCCGGTTGCACGCGCATTGCGCGCGAACCGGCGTTTTGCAAGATTGATGTTGGAACGGGGGCTTGTTGTTGACACCAGAACCGCAGCGTATTGCGCCGCAGGCGGAGCAGGCGCGACAGCCGGTAAGCCGGTCGTCGGTACCCGCGCGGCTGGGCAGGTGGCTGCTCGGCGCGGCCGCAGCCGGCGTTGCCACCGGGCTGCTACTCGGACTGCCTCACTCGCCGTCGCCGCGCGCCGAGGCACCGCTTTCCGCTGCTGCCCAGGCCGAGCGGGCCGAGGCGTTCCGGCGGAGTGGTCAGTGGCTGCTGCCGGACGCCCCGGGCGATGCAACCGAGCAGGCCCGGCTCACCGGACTGATCGGCAGCGCCAGGGCTGACCTCGAAGCCCGCATCCAGAGCCATGAAGCTCGCGTCGTCGAGTTCTATCTGTGGGATGACCAGTATGAGGACGGCGACGTGGTCGAGGTGCGCAGCGCCGGCTTCAGCCAGACCGTCCCGCTCGTCACCGCACGCCGCCGCATCATTGTCCCCGTGTTCCAGGGCCAGCCCGTTACCTTGACCGGCGTGACCGACGGGGGAGGGGGCATTACGGTCGCTGTGGAGGTCGGCGGCGCGCCGGTTCCGCTGCCAGTGCTGGCGCCCGGGGGCTCCGTTACCCTGCCGGTAGGCCCATGACATGGGTGCCTTCGCTTACCTGGCTGGCGGCGCGGCCGTCACCTACTTGGTCACCGCCGCTATTACCGCGCTGTTCGCATGGCTGGCGCTGCTCCATGAACTGTTTGTCGTCGCGGCCATCATCCTCTGGGGTCTGGTCATCGCTGTCTACTGGCTGGGGTCACGCCGCGCGGCGCCCGGCTCAGCGCTTTGGAACTGGCTCATGAGTAACCTAGACCGCCTGACCAACCGGCAGGCCCTTCAGGCACGTTTTCAGCAGGCGGCAGGAGTGACCCACTCGGCCTTCGACCCGGCCGCTTTCCGCGCCCATCTGGAACGCCATGTCATCGGCAACCGTACGGTGATCGACACCATGGTGCGCCAGCTCGACCGGGGCTTTGCCCGCGAGAAGCGCAGCCGACCGATCGGCGTGTTCATGCTGGTGGGTCCTCCGGCCGGCGGCAAGACCAATTTTGCCAGGCATGTCGGCGAGGCCCTCTACGGCGAGAACGGCGCCGTACATATCGACATGACCGCGCTGTCGGCGGAGCACGCCAAATCCAGCCTGTTCGGCGCTGCTAAGGGCTATTCGGGGTCCGACAAATACGGTCTGATCCCCGACAAGCTGCGCGCCAACCCGAAGCAGGTCTTCGTCCTCGACGAGGTCGAAAAGGCCGATCGCGAGGCGCAGCGCGCATTTCTCGACGCGTTCGAGCGCGGCAAGGTGACAGAAGCCTCGGATCAGAGCCAGTGGCCAGCCGACCAGGCGGTGTTCATCATGACCAGCAACGCGCAGGATCGCGAGCTGGTGGCCGCGGCCGCGCGCTACCCTGACGACGATGCGGGCTTTGCCCAGGAATGCCGGCGCATGCTGCAGGGCTCCTTCGAGCCGGCCTTCCTGTCGCGTGTTGACCACTTCTTCGTGATCCTGCCGCTCAAGGGCGAGGAACTGGCCGAGCTGGTGGCCATCCAGATCGAGAAGGCCGTGCTGGAGTTCGGGCTCGAGCTGGCGCCGGGCGGCATCGATGTCGACGTCCTGCTCGACATCACCCGGCAGATGGAAAGTTCGGGGCATGATGCCCGCCAGCTGCGCCGCGCCATCGACGACGACATCGGCGACCAGGTGCTGGCGCGCAAACGCGAGGGGGTGAGCATCGTCCGCATCGACAGCCGGGACGGGCACGCGGTGGTGGTGCCTGCATGACCATCGTCGAGGCGTGGCAACTTTGGCCGCTCTGGCGCCTGCTGGTGTGGGCGGCGTTGGGGGCGACGCTGCTCGCGTTCGCCCTTCCGTCGCCGGGTCTCGCGCCGCAAGCGGCCATGCCGCCTTTGCCGCCGCCGAGCTACCGGCCGCCAGCTCCACCGGCGTCCAGCGTTCCTCCGCAGGCGCGGTCCCCTGCTGCAGGTCGGCCTGTAGCGCCGGCAGAGGCTGAAGGGATCGTTCGAGCCCCGCTACCGACCCTGTCGCCAGCCTCGCGGCCTGGTGTCGCGGCTGCTGCCGTTGAAGGCGCCGGTTCGGAGGCTCCCGATGCAACGGTTATGGAAAGTCTTTCGGGGGCTACCGGCCTTGCCGCTCCCGCGCGGTCAGAGCTGGACGGCATCCCGGTGCCACCGGCGGACGCTGCGTCGGCAATGTCCGGATCCCCGACGGCCCTCGTGACCGGCGACCCGGCTGGACTGCGGCCCTCAAACCACCCCGATCTCGAAATGCTGACTCCACGCTAGAGAGCGATTCCCGACATGCGTTGCGCTTCCCTGACAATGATTGCCTTGGTCATGGCGCCACTGGCGGCCAAGGCGCAACAGAACGACACCCAGCAGATCCTGCAGCTGCTGCAGGGCATGAATGGCCGCCTTGATACCATCGAAAAACGGCTGGACTCGGTGGAAAAGGCGCAGCCGGCATCGGCGGCCGGTCCGGCGCCCGCTGCGGGGCCGGCTCCAGTGAAAGCACCTGCCACCGCCGCGCCTGCGGCTGTCGCAGTCCCCGGCTGGAAGATCGATGTGTTTCCCTACACCAAAGACGGCGTGGCCTCGGCACCAATCGCGCGGAGCCGCTCTCCCGTCGGAAAGACCTTCCTGAATCTGCATTTCGACGGTGGCCCGGTGTCGAGCTTTGTCGTGTATGAGGGAAAGGCCTATTTCTGGGCCAAGGTGCCGGGCACCTACACATTCAACCTCTTCATCGATCAGTCGAATGCACAAGCCAGTATCATCTGCTCCGGCAGCCTGGGAATCGAGGAGACGGAGATCATCCCCAAATTCAACGTCGATTATCCCGCTGGTCAGAGCGGTAGTGTCGAGTTGCAGGAGGGGAAATACCTGCTGCATTCCATGGTCGGTTGCTGGTTGTCCGGCAATCCGATGACCTATGCCATGGAATTGAATCTGCAGGATAGGTACAAGTCGATCTACTACACTATAGGGGTGCTCGGGCCTGAAGATACCAAGATCCGGGACTTCGAGCGCGACGAGCTGTTCGTTATCGCCGCCCCCTCCAGGTCCAAGCAGAAGACATCGGCGCCATAGGGGTGGCGCCAGCGGAATCTGCAGCAAGGCACTGCCTGGCGGCGGCCAGCGCTCCGCGCGACTGACGGCCTGGGGCAGGCTTGCCTTCGTCGTCATTCACCACTGCGCTCCATCTGGCAGACGTAACTGGACCTGTCCTTGCCGTCGCAGTCAGGCCGCGTGAAGAGATGGATGAGATAGATCAGTCCGCCAACGAAAAGGATGAGTCCAATCAGGCCCCCGAGGGGATTGCCGCCCTGCGAAGACGGCGTCGACGCTGCCGCCACGAGAACAAATACGACGGATCCGATGATCACGCCTCCGCAGATCAAACAAAACAGGATGAAGATCATGAGCGTCTTCCCTGGACCCGGAAAAAGCAGCTTACGATTGAGCCTCGCTGCAACTGAGGATCTGCCGCGCGGACCTGCCCGATTACCGGGCACTGTGGACTATGAGTGCCCCGGCCGAGCGAGCGCCGCCCGAGCTGGGGCCCCAGTTCTGGGTGTCAGGCGCGCCGGGCGGCGAACAGGATGCCGCCGCCCGCGAGCAGCAGCACGCCGATGATCAGCGCTGGCGGCGTAATCGGGTTGCTCTCGCAGGTCCGCGCGGTGCCAATGCCGCGATCCGGATAGTTGAAACTGACGAGGCAGGCGGAGTAATCCGCCGCATGCTGGGCGCCCCAGCCGTTAAGGGATCCGCTGAGGAGGTCACCGCCGGCCAATCCGCCTTCACTGGCGGGCTTGTTGGCGAGCCAGTTGCCAAAGCCGATGACGACCAGAAAGCCGCCCACTCCGATCAGAATGAGCGCCAGACGCCTGAGATCCATGATGAAGCCCCCGGGATGAGTGCTCGAAAGGTACGACTTTCGTGCGGTCCCTCGGGACAGCGGCTGGAAAGCAAGGCGGGGTCTGCCTCAGGTAGAGGTAGGGTCCTGTCAGGATCTATTCCAGAGCGGGGGTCATAAGTCACTGAATTCGCAGCAACGCACGAAAGTCGTGACTTATGGGCACTAATGAATCACGCCGCTCCGGCGACGGCAAGGCACAAAATGGGGCGCCTTGCCGCCTTATTGGCTATGCTCGTGTCTCAACGGGCCAGCAGGACCTGTCAGTCCAACGCGCACAGCTACAGGAGGCCGGGGCGGTAGAGATCTATGGCGAGACCATATCGGGTCGCACGGCCCAACGGCCGCAACTAAGGCGGCTCATCCGTAGCCTCCGGCCAGGTGACGTCGTCCTGGTTGGCCGTCTCGACCGTCTGGCTCGCTCGACGCGGGACCTCCTCAACATCCTCGCCTCCGTCGAGGAGAAGGGCGCCTGCTTCCGCTCCCTGGCAGACCCGTGGGCGGATACGACGACGCCCCACGGTCGGCTGCTTGTCTGCATCCTCGGCGGCCTTGCCGAGTTCGAGCGCGACCTGATTCGAGCGCGGACGGCGGAGGGCCGGACCTTCGCCCGCAAGAGCGGTCGCCATATGGGCAGGCCAGCCAAACTTTCTCCGGCGGAGCGCGCGGAAGTCCTGCGGCTGCTCGCCGCTGGGGCCGTCAGCCGTTCGGAGATCGGACGCCGGTTTCATGTGAGCCGGACAACGATTGGACGGCTATTGCCCTGACTCCGCTCCCGGCGTAGCCGCTAGCGACCAGACGCCCTCAATCCGACTCTCGCATAGGAGAGAGCGGCGTCTGCCCCGTCGCCCCTATTCGGGGTGGACTGCATTTGGCGTGGTCTTCGCTTACGCGCCGCGACGCGGCCGTCGGGTATTCCGCCGGCCCTCAATCGCTTCATTGACCTGGGGTCCGGCGCGAAGAGCGATCCGAAGGCCGGACAGAATTGGGCACATCAGCCAACAACCCAGAGATTATCTCTGGGCACACCGCCGATTGATCATCACCCCACCTTATGGTCGTGTGCGCTCGGCCGTCGCCTGTTCGGCCATCCGGCGGCGGAGGCGTCCGCCGGGGTTACCCGACCTGCTGCCCGGCGTTGTCGCACCCACGCGCGCGCCGGGCAGCCTCCGGAAGCTCAATCGACTCAATTGATCAACGACGGCTCATATGATTGCTTTCGTCGTGCCGCTCTCATGCGGCCCAGCGGCGGCGGGAGCGAGGCCTCGCCGAGGTGAGGCCACTCTGCCCGGCGCATATGGGCCGCAGGGATCTGGCGCGGACGCGACAGGCCTTGCCGCGCCACTGGTACGCGCTTTGAACTAGATATTCTGGCCGCCCGACACCTCGATGCGCTGCGCGGTCACCCAGCGGTTGTCGGGGCCGAGCAGGCTCGCGACGGCCGGGCCGATATCATCTGGCAGGCCGACGCGGCCGAGCGCGATCATGCTCGCGAAGGCCTCGTTGTAGGCCGGTGTATCGCGAACGGCGCCGCCGAGGAAGTCGGTCTCGATGGCGCCGGGCGCGATGGTATTGGCGGTGATGCCGCGGCTCCCCAGTTCCTTGGCCAGATAGAGCGTCAGGATCTCCACGGCGCCCTTGGCGGCTGAATAGGCGGAGAAGCCGGGATAGCTGGCCCGGGTGAGGCCGCTTGAGAAATTGACGATCCGTCCGCCATCCGCCATCAGCGGCAGCAGCGCCTGGGTGAGGAAAAAGACGCCCTTCACATGGACGTCGAACAGGGCGTCGAACTGGGCCTCGGTCGTCTCGGCAAAGGCGGCCATTTCGCCGTGGCCGGCATTGTTGATGATATGGTCGAGACTCTCACGGCCCCAGGCTTCGATGAGCTTCGAGCGAACGGCATCGACGAAGCCAGGGAAGCTGGCGACGTTGCCGGTATCGAGCTGCAGCGCCACTGCCTTCCGGCCGAGTGCCTCGATCTCGGCCACAGTGGACGCGGCGTTGGCGGCGCCGCTCCGATAGGTGAGGATCACATCGCCGCCATGGCGGGCGATGCTGATGGCGGTGTTGCGGCCGAGGCCGCGGCTGCCGCCGGTGACGATCGAAATGGTGGTCATTGGCTTGCTCCTTTGATCAGCGTTTCCGCTGGAGAAGCAATCGCAGAGGCGCGACCGGCCATGTTGCCGGATGCTCGCCATTCCTTGCCTGATCGTCCGCAACGCTTGAGTGCGCTCACTGTGCGAGGTAGGCTGAGACCATGTCCCAGACGCTCCTCGCCACCGCCACGCGCTTGGCCGAGGTCCATGCCGACGACCACGGCGTGGCCATGACCCCGATCCCAGGCCTTGCCGTGGTACGGGAGACGATGCCGGCGGCCATTCAGTATGCGATCAACCGGCCACTCGTGGCCCTGGTGCTGCAGGGCCGCAAGCACGTGGCCATGGGCGCCAGCACCTTCGATCTCCGCCCCGGGGAGTCGCTGCTGATCACCGCGGACGTGCCCACGGTCAGCCAGATCACCGAGGCCAATCTCGCCAGGCCCTATGTCTCCATCGTCCTCGAGATCGATGCGGCAGTGGTGACCGAGCTGGTCACGGAAATGGCTCCGGCGCCCTTCCTGGCCGGCACCCCGATCCGGGTCGACCCGACGGAAAGCGAGGTCGCCGACGCGGCCCTGCGCTTGCTGCGCCTCGTGGACAGGCCGGCGACGATCCCGATCCTCCAGGCACAGCTGCTGCGCGAGCTGCATTTCTGGCTGCTCTCCGGCCGCCATGGCGGAGCCATCCGGGCGTTGGGGATCCCCGGCAGCCATGCGCAACGCATCGCCCGCGCCGTCAACCTCATCCGCTCGGAGTTCGCGGCGCCGCTGCGCGTCGAGCAACTGGCGAACGCCGCCGGAATGGGCCTGTCTGCGTTCCACGAGCACTTCCGCGCTATCACCTCGCTGACGCCACTGCAGTTCCAAAAGAAGCTGCGGCTGATCGAAGCGAGGCGCCTGATGCTGTCGGTGGGCGAACCGATCAGCAATGCCGCCTATCGCGTCGGCTATGAGAGCGTTCCACAGTTCACGCGCGAGTATGGAAAAATGTTTGGCGTCACGCCCGCCCGCGACCGGCGACGGCAGCCGGCGGCCGATGAGCCGCCCGCGCTCATTCGAATGCTACCCTAGACCGGCTCACTCCTCGCGCAGGAGCCTCGTTATCTCTTCCGACTGCGCGGGCCGGCCGAAGTAGTAGCCCTGCATCTCTCGGCAGCCGTGTTCCGCGAGAACGGCGGCCTGAGCTTCCGTTTCCACCCCTTCAGCGATGACGCTCAGCTTGAGGTTCTGCCCCAGGGCTATGATGGCGCCCGCCACAGCCTGATCCTCGGCATGATCGGCCACATGCTCGACGAACGACTTGTCGATCTTGAGACGCCCGACCGGGAAAGTCTTGAGGGCGCTGAGGCTCGAATAGCCCGTTCCGAAATCGTCGATCGACACGCCTACGCCCAATTCCTGGAGTTCCTTCATAGAGTCGACCGCGGCATCGACGTCTCGCATGATTGAGCTTTCGGTAATCTCGAGCTCCAGATAGCGCGCTGCGAGCCCGCTTCGTGCCAAAGCGCACCGGACCCGTTCCACGAAGCGTCCTTCGCTGAACTGTCTGGCAGATACATTGACGCAGACTGTTATCGGTCTGAGCCCAGCATCCTGCCAGGCTCTGTTCTGACGGCAGGCCTCGTTCAGGACCCAGTCGCCGATGGATACGATCAGACCAGTATCTTCCGCGACGGGAATAAAGGTGGCGGGCGAAATATTGCCCTGTTGTGGGTGATCCCACCGGATGAGGGCCTCAACCGCGAAGATCTTTCGAGCGGGAAAGGAGACCTGAGGCTGATACAGCAGCTGAAACTCAGAGCGCGCGAGCGCGTCCTGCAACTCGGCCTGCAGTCTGAGCGTCTGCTGGGCCTTCGAATTGAGTGCCGGGGTATAAAATTGAAAACTGCCTGAGCTGAGCTCCTTAGCCCGGTACATAGCCGTGTCGGCGTTGGCCAGAAGTGCGTCGGCGGTGCGTCCGTCGCGGGGGTAGGTTGCTATCCCAATGCTGGCCGTGGGCCGCAGTTGATGCGCCCCCAGTTGAATGGGCCGTGCGATGGCGGCCTGAATTCTCTGCACGGTCTCAGCAACGAGCGAACGCTCGGCGCGCTGCTCCGAAAGGATGATGACGAACTCGTCGCCGCCGATCCGCACAACGGTATCCGTTGCTCGGACCGCTTCCACCATCCGGGCCGCAACCAGCTTCAACAAGGTGTCGCCCGCATTATGGCCGAGCGTGTCATTGACCAGCTTGAAGTTGTCGAGGTCGATAAAAAGTACCGTCACCGGCCGTCGGTCGCGCTCAGCAAAAAGCAGCGCCTGGGAAAGCCTGTCTTCGAGCAATGCACGATTCGGCAGACCGGTCAGTGGGTCGTGATTGGCGAGAAAGCGGATTTGCTCTTCCGCAGCTGTCCTCTCGATCGCGATCCCGGCGAAGCGCGTCGCGAGCTGGATGAGCGCCAATTCCTCCTCGGTCGGTTCCCGTGCCGCGGATGAGTACATTGCGAATACGCCGAGAACGGTCCCTTCCGGGGATAGGATCGGCATGGACCAGCATGACCGATAGCCGAACGGCTCGACAAGATGGCGCCAGTCGTCCCAGAGCGGATCCTCCCGGATGTCCGTCACGATCACGCGTTCGCGGCGGAAGGCGGCGGTTCCGCAGGAGCCTGCCTTGGGGCCAACCGCGGCGCCGTCGATCTGCTCGAGATAGGACGGGTCGAGGCTGGGGGCGGCGCCGAGCCGCAAGAGGCCATCACTGTCGATCAGCTGGACCGAGCAGAAAACGCCCTCAAGCTGCGCTTCCATCAGATGCATCAGCGCTGTCAGCACCTCACCCAGCGGAGCGCTTGTCGCAATCATCTCAAGGATCTGCGCCTGCCCACTCCGGAACGAGTCGGCTCGCTTGCGCGCTGTGATGTCTCGGGCGATGCCGATCAGACCCACAACCTCATTGCGGCCATTTCTCATCGGAACCTTGGTTGATGAGAGCCATTTGCCCGTGCCTTGCGCATCGACGATGAACTCCTCCTCGTCGATCAGCGGCACGCCTGTTCTCAGGATGTGTTGCTCGGCTTCGGCGAATGCACTCGCGCGACTGGGTTCGTGGATGTCGAAGTCATTCAGCCCACGCATGTCGGCAGCACTGTCACGGCCGCTGTCGACTGCCAGGGCCTTGTTGACGATAACGAAGCGGCTCTTCCTGTCCTTGACCCAAAGATAGTCGGGAACCTGATCGATCAGCGCCTGGAGAGAGACCCGCTCGTCAAGCAGCTCGCGCGTTGCGGCCAGTTCGGTGATATCCTCGTGGGTCGCGACCCATCCGCCGTCCGGCGTCGGCTGATGACAAATCTGGATCGTTCGGCCGTTGGACAGTGAGATGTTCCATGTCCGCGGCGCGCCGTCTGCGTTGATCGCCCGCGCCTCCGTGAGATAGTCAGTATCCGCCACCGGCGCTGCACCTGCTGCCAGACGCTGTGCAACAATCTCTTCAAGGCTAAGCCCCGGCTTTAAGGCGTCCGGCGGCAGGCCATAGATCTCCGCATAGCGGCGATTGTAGAGGACAAGGCGCTCGTCAGCTCCGAAGAGACAGATGCCCTGCGACACACTGTCGAAAGCCGTCTCGAAACGCTGAAGCTGGGTCCTGAGGACGGCCGCCTGATCCTCTCGATCGCGGTAGGGGTACGCCGGATTCGCAGGCTCAGGCTCTGGCTCGCCCTTCCGTCCGTCTTGCCAGCGGACCGCATCCTTCGACCCGGACGTCATCATGGCAGGTTGGATCTCCGGTTTGACAGAGGCTTAATCTAGACCTGCGGCGGGACCGGACACGATAGTGATTCAATCATCGTAACGAAATCGTTCCAGCCAGACCGGTCTTGAGCTTGGCCATTGCGAAGCGTATTCAGACGTGGTGCGCTAAATCCACGAGATCCAAGGACCCGCACCAAGGGAATTACTTCGCCTGTCATGACCCAGTACCGACGCCGCCCCCGATAGTTTCGCCTTGGGCGTATCGGGGTTGGGCTTCATTGGGGAAGCTTGAACTCGGCACTGAGCGATTCCGACGCTGCCAGTAAGCGTTCATCTGCGGGCTCTCGCTCTCATAGCAGCATCGATTGAGGCACCGGAGGTGGGCCATATTGAGCTGGCAGTCCAGCCGCGCGACTGAACATCGAGAGTCTCAGGGTTGCGCGAAGAAGCCGATAAGTACCTTGAGCGCAGGGGCGAGATGCCGGCCGCTGGGATAGTAGAGCTGCCATCCAGGAAATTCGGGACACCACTCGTCGAGCACGCTTATGAGCTGCCCGCTGGCCAGATACTTGGCGATGGTCGCTTCGGTCAGGTAGGCGAGGCCGGCACCTCCCAGCGCGGCCGCGATCAGCAGATCTGTGTCATTGGACGCAAAGGGCCCCTCGAGAGACAACTCCACGGCTTCGCTGCCTCGAACGAATTCCCAGGGCAGGAGCCGGCCACTGAATGGTTGCCGGTAGTTTAACCACCGATAACGCAGCAGATCCTGGGGCGAGCTGGGCACACCATGCTCGGCGAGATAGGCGGGAGATCCCACGACAATCCCGCGCAAAGGTCCGCCGAGCGCGATTGTCTCCATACCGCCTTGCACTCGTTCGCTCAGTCGAATGCCGGCGTCGAAGCCTTCTGCCACGCTGTCGACGAGCGCGTCATCGACGGTAATCTCCAGTCGAATGTCCGGGAAGGTGGTCAAGAACCGGCCGAGGACTGGTGCCAGAACGAGCTGCGCAGCGACCCGCGGCACGGTCAGGCGAAGCAAGCCGGACGGCCTGTCGCCGCCGGTGACCGCCTCTTTAACAGCTCCCCGGATATCGGCAAAGGCTGGGGTCAGGCGCGCGCAAAGTCGCTGCCCAGCTTCCGTCAGCGAGACGCTGCGGGTGGTTCGGTTGAGAAGCCTTACTCCAAGCCGCCCCTCCAGCATCCTGATGGTGTGGCTGACCGCGGACGGCGACACCGCCAGCGCGTCTGCGGCGCGGCGGAAGCTCCGCTCCCGAGCCACCACAAGAAATGCAGCCAGCTCCGCATACTGCACGCCTCTCATTGAGAAACCCTATTCAGGAGCGTGGTGTGAAACCGCTCCATTGTTATGGGTGGCTCACCGACGATCTATAGCGCGGACAATGGAGAATGGCATGACGATTCACAATCCGCTCAGGCTGTCAGGCAAGGTGGCCTTGGTGACCGGCGCCGGCACGGGTATCGGCAAGGCGGCCGCACTGCTGTTCGCACAGGAGGGCGCGGCGGTGGCCCTGGCCGGGCGCAGGGAAGAACCCCTGAGAGAGGTCGTCAAGGCCATTAGGGGCCGGGGAGGTCACGCGATGGCGTTGCCGACCGACGTGACAGATGAGCTGGCCGTTGATCGGCTCATCAGAGGTGTTGAGGACGGGCTCGGTCTCCTCGATGTCGCCTTCAACAACGCCGGCATCATGGGGGCCTACAAGTCGATCGTCGACATGACAGCCGAGGAGTTCGACACGGTCATCGCCACCAATTTGCGGGGCGTCTGGCTTCTGGCGCGCGCGGAAATCCGGGCGATGCTCACATCCGGGCGGCAGGGTAGCATCGTGAACACGTCATCATTCGTGGCCCAGGCAGCGACGGCGGGCATGTCTGCCTATGCGCCCAGCAAAGCAGGACTTGACGCCCTTGCGCGCGCCTTGGCTCTCGAAGTCGGGCCGCACGGCATTCGGGTCAATAATGTCGCCCCTGGCGTGATCCGCACGCCGATGTCAGAGGGGCTGAGCTCTGAGACTTATGAGGCGCTTGCCCGCCACGCTGCACTGAAGCGCCTCGGCGCCCCGCAGGACGTCGCTGCGGTGGCAGTATGGCTGGCAACCGACGAGGCGCGCTTCGTTACGGGCCAGACTATCATGGCCGATGGTGGATTCGCGATTCCGGGTCTGCGACGACATGCCTACCGAGGGTAGATCCGAGGCGGAGGTGAACCCGAATTGTGGTCACTGCGCGCTCTGAGGTTGATCGGTCTCAAATGTTGCCGGCCGGAACGTCACTATGCAGCGTAAGCCTTCGGGCATCATTTCGATCTGTACCGCCGGCTCGTACTGAGCAGCTATAGCATGCCGGATCAGTCGCGATCCGAATCCAGACTCGCCCGTCGCCCGAACGATCGGTCCCCCCTTCTCTTCCCAGAGGAGGCGGACGTGGTCGTCACGGAGCTGCCAAGAGACGAGAACAACGCCTCCGTCGCGGCTCAGGGACCCGTACTTGATGGCATTCGTGGCCAGCTCGTGCGCTATCATGGAAACGGCAAGGGCCAGGGAAGCGTCGAGCGCTACCGGCACGCCTGAAAAGCGGATGCGCTCGACACCAGGGTGCTGGTGTGGCGCCAGGGTTCGATCAAGCACCTCGCGCAGATCACCGCCTTGCCACTCGTGCTGGGCGAGCACATCGAAACTTGCCGCAAGCGCCGCAATGCGATCACTGAAGGCGCCCCTGGCCGCCCGGTCGGCGCTGTCGCGAAAGGTCTGCCCTGCCATGGCCCTGACGACCGTAAGGATGTTCTTGACGCGATGGGTGAGCTCTCGGCTCAGAAGCGCGGCATGATCCGACCTTCGCTTCAACTCGTCGGCCATTCTATCGAGAGCCGCGCCTACCGACTCAAGTTCGTCAGCGTCAGCACGGAAGCCCGTGCGCTGCTCTAGATGACCTGACCTCCAGGCATCGACGACGGCCAGGATCTGCTCCACGGGTCGCTGTATCCAAAGCTGGCCAGCCAGCCAGGCTACGGGGAGCGCGAGCATGGCGCCGAGAAGGATCAGCGCAAGGCCGACGAGGGACGCACGATCGATAGGTGCGAACGCCTCGGCCTTCGAAATGCCCGAGCTGACATATATGCCATATGGCATCACACTTGCTGGCACATATCCCAGGATGCGCTCTGTTCCATCCTGGCTTCTGACGTCGATTGTTCCCGGCTTCCCGGCGGTCACGAGCGGCAGGTACTGATCCGGAATCCGCTTCCCAACGAAACGCTCTGGCAAGGGATCGCGGGTCAGGATGACTCCGGTGCGGTCGGCCAGTGTTAACTGGCCGCCCTCGGCCAGACCGCGCTCCCGGAGGCGTAGGCCGAGCCAATCGAGGTTGATCGCAGCCGCGAATATGAAGGGCTTCGCGTAGCCGTTGCCATGAAAAGCCATTGCGAGGGGCAACTCGCCGCGTCCGGTCGCCGCGTTGACGGTGTAGCCACCTGGCTCGAGTTGGCCACTGGCGAGAGCCGCCGCGAGAACCCCAGAGAGCGAGGCGTCGGAGCCGGCGCCTCCAGCGGTGCTGCCGCAGACCTGCCGCCCTTCGGGATCAAGGACCGAAATGGACGCGATGCCGGGGACCCTTGCGACGATTTCTGCCAGATAGGTCTGGCACGTTGTGGGGTTCGGTCCGCGCAGGTCGTTTGAAACGGATGCGACGACGAGGACCCTTCTGAAACCGTCGAAGATCCGCTCGACCTCAATCGAGGCAAGCGTCGCCTGCCTGAGAGCCATCGCATCAATCTCGGCCGCGCGATCTAGGCGAAGCTGAAGCTGGTTGTAGGCAAGAATGGCGATGGCCGGGACCAGCGCGATGGCAGCGATTCCAAGGATCCTCTGCCTGAGGGAGGTCCGCATCATGGTTGCGCCCGTTCTGTCATCAGGCGGCAATTGATAGTCAAGCAGCAGGACTTGTCTATCGCGCGGCGTCATCATGCCGTTCGCTTTGGATCCTGTAGTGCGCGACCACAGGCGATGCGGTCTTCCGATCTGCCCGAGGAAGTTTCTTCTTACCCAAGCCCCAGTTCGGGGCAGCCGCCTGATCGCTGCGAAACCTGGCTCCGCCGGCGTGAGGCGAGCCATCAAGCGGGATCTGCGTCGCTCCCGCCATTCGTTTTGGCCAGGATTTCACGAACGAACGCAGCTTTCCCGGCGGTGTAGCCCTCCCGGTCCAAGCGGTAGAGCGTCGCCAGCTTTCTTTTCAGAGCTGCGTAGCGTTCGGCATCCTCGGGATGGGTCTTCAGGTAGTCACGGAACGGCAGGTTCAGCCAGGGTTCGGCGGTGGGCTCGACTATATGGACATGGTGGGTCCGGCCGGTGCCATAAGGCGGCATTCCCTTTACGAAGAACATGCGGTCGGTTGCCGGGTTGTCGCTCCAATAGATATAGTCGAGCGTGCGCAAAGGCTCGACCGTCGTAAGGCGGGCCTCCTCTAGCGAACGCACGGCTATTAGTATGTCGATGATCGGCTTGGCCGCCATACCCGGAATCGCAGTGCTCCCGAAGTGCTCGATGCCGACGATGAGGGCTGGATCAAGGACGGCGCGAATACGGGCAGCCTCGTCTTCAAAGCGGGCGGGCCAACGGGGGTCGTATTCGACCAGTTCGATCTCATCCATAGAAATGCTCCTCAATTGCGGATGACAATGGCGCTAGCGGCCGCCCGGATCCGTCGCATACGTTGATAAGATCGCTGCGAACTCGAAGCCAGACTCAGGCTTCGGGATCCTTCGCCTCGCAGAGTTTCGCGGCCTCGCGCAAGAGGGGAGCAAGGCTCCCATCGCGCACGCCCGGCAAGTTGGCAGTCAGGCGAAAAATCTCCGCGAGCCGCGTTGCCGAGATACCGGTGCTCGCGGTCGTCGCCAACTGCAACAGCTCCTGGGACGACCGCGCTTCTTTGGCGAGGTTCACGAGCGTTACCTGTAGCCGCATCACCTCTGCAGACACCGCTTCAGTCCGGCGCGGAACGCGCGCGTTCCCCTCACAGAGCATATTGCTTCTTTCCCCGACCGTCCTGACGCCGGCTCCAACAGCCGAGATTCGATGCTTCAACGAGAGGCGCAGTGATCTGGATCATTGATCCTCATTTCGGGGAGGTCCGGCGTCGGTCCGAGCTTCGCGCATAGCTCGTAGCGGCGTCTGGAACTGGGGCGCGCACGGCACCGTTGCCTCGGACAATTGGAGTAGAGGACGTGCCATGCAGCGCCTGTTCGCGAAGTTCGCCAACGCCGTGGCGCACGCTGCCGGATCGCCTGCCGCGTTCCTTGCAACTGTGGCAATCGTGGTGATCTGGGCGGTCAGCGGTCCGATCTTTGGTTATTCCGAGACGTGGCAACTGGTGATAAACACGGGCACGACCATCATAACTTTCCTCATGGTGTTCGTGATCCAGAATTCGCAAAACCGCGACAGTGCAGCGGTTCAGGCCAAGCTCGACGAACTCATCCGCGCGAGCGATGCCCAAGACGAATTCATCGGCATCGAGAAGCTCACCGATGAGGAACTCGATCGACTGCACGAACGGTGCGTCGCGATGGCAGCGAGGTCGCAGGCGATGCTGGACAAGACGTCAGCGCATAGGGCGGAGCGTCAGAAGAAGCGCGCCCAGCCGGTTTAGGTTGCGGTCGAGCGCACCGGCGCGACATCTGGATCCTCGCGTCCGGAAACTCGCTGATGCCCGGCGGAAATCACTGCCGCGAGTTGGGCGGGATGGGCTCCCCGAACTCAGCCTCGCTCACGTCCTCGCGAGGCTCGCGCAGTTCGTCAACCTCGTCTCGCAGGTCCTCGATTGCCTGGCGGGCCTCGACAAGGAGGGCGGCAATCTCCTCCGACGTCATCGTGTCGGCCACGAGCGCTGCCTCGGTCAGCCGAAGAAGGATATCACGGAACGCAGTAGCCATTGCCGACCCTTTCGAAGGACAGGTCGCGAGGGCCCTCGAAAGGGCAGAGACGGATCGGGGAAACTCGTCTCTCGGCCCAGGTGTGCGGCCAGCCGCCTCGCCACCGGATACTGTCATGCACAACGCACGCTGCAAAGCACAAGATCGCGGCGAGCCGGTCACGAAGCTGCTGCGGAAGGGCAGGCGTCTGCCGCGCTCTGACTTCACTTCCGATCGATACCAAAGGCGGGCCAAGGCCAGCTTGGTCTTGGCCGGACCTGCACTTTCGCGGGTCACGCGCGGTAGTTGCCCCATGGTCCGTCCGGCAGTAGCGTCGCCGCAATCGCCCTCGATCGAGACCTCGCCGATGACCATGGACGACCTCTACCGGCTTCTTCGAACCGGTCACGCGCAATCCCAGGGGATCGTCGATACCCTGCCGGATCCGATGCTGCTGCTCGACGAGAACCTCCGGGTGGAGGTTGCGAGCCGCGCCTTTCTCGAGACGTTCAAGGTCGACCGTGACGAGACGGTTGGGCAGCCGTTTCTGATGCTTGGCAACGGGCAATGGGACATCCTCGAACTGCGTCTGCTGCTCGAGCAGGTCATCCCTCGCAGCGCAATCGTAATCGACTATGAGGTCACGCACGACTTTCCGGGGCTCGGCCGGCGCACCATGGCAGTCAGCGCCCGCAAGCTGGTCCGGGAGGCCGCCGGCAGCCATTCGATGTTGCTCGTCATCACCGATGCGACGGACCGGCTCCGGCGCGAGGCTGCGCAGGAGATGCTGCTCGGCGAGGTCCGCCACCGCATGAAGAACATGATGGCGGTCGTGCACGCCCTTGCACGGCAGACGCCGACCGAGGGCCGGACCGCATCGAATTTCCGGGATGACTTCCTCGGCCGCTTTGTCGCCTTGGCAGACGCCGAAGATATCGCGTTCTCGCCTCATGATGGATCAGCGCTTGAGACGCTCGTGGAACGTACTCTGGCGCCCTACACCACGCGATCAGGCCCGGCGGAAATCGACGGCGATGTCAGTGTGAACCTGACTGCAGCGCAGATCTCGGGCCTGAGCCTGGTGTTGCACGAGTTGACCACCAACTCCGCCAAATACGGGGCTCTCTCTGTTCCAGAAGGGCGCCTGAGGGTCGCATGGCGTCTCGACCCCGACGATACGCTACGGCTGGAGTGGAGTGAGAGCGGTGGCCCACCGGTCGCTGTTCCCGAGCGCGAGGGATACGGCACCAGGCTGGTTGAGCAGACGGTGACCTACTCCCTCGGCGGCCAGCTGGAACGGAACTATAGTCCAGAGGGTTTATCCGCGGTCATTACCATCCCTCTTTAGGCAGGCGGCCCAACCGCGTATCGCGTGACCAGGACTGTTCTGATCATCGAAGACGAGTTCTTGATCGCCCTCGACCATCAGGCGATCCTTGAGGCCCATGGCTGGCGCGTGCTCGGGCCTGTTCCCACGGTTGAGGCAGCGCTTTCGCTTCTCGCGCGGGAACGTCCGGACGTTGCGCTCCTGGACATCAACCTTCGCGGAATTCCCTCCACGCCAGTCGCCGAAGCGCTGGTCGCTGCCGGGGTCCCTTTCGCGACCGCCAGCGCCTATGACAAGCCGGAGCGGATCGGCGGCGACGTCATGATCGGCGTTCCGAACGTCGGCAAGCCGGCCAAGGACGGGCGGATCCTGGCAGTCTTGGTCGAACTTTTGAAAGACACGCGAGCGGACTAGCCGCGGCTAGGGCCTTGTCCGGCGAGTGACGTCCGCATAAGCGATGATGGGCTCAGGCTTGCCGATCAGGTAGCCCTGGATCTCGGCACAGCCTTCTTCGCGGAGAACCGCACGTTCGTCCTCGGTCTCGACACCTTCAGCGATGACCGGAATCTCAAGTGCGGCTCCGAGCCGTATGATGGCGCGGATGATCGCTCTCGGTTGCGCCTGCGAGCCAAGGCCGGAGACGAAGCTGCGGTCGATCTTGATCTTGTCGAAAGGAAAGGCGCGCAACGAAGCGAGCGAGGAATAGCCCGTTCCGAAATCATCCATGGCGATGCGGACGCCCAGAGCGCGCAGCCGTCGCAAGGCGACCAACGCCCGGTCATGATCGCGGATGAGGAGGCTTTCCGTTATCTCGAATTCGAGGCGGCGCGGGTCGAGCCCGGAATTGTCGAGAATACGGGCGACCCGCTCGGGAAAGTCCGTATCGAGGAATTGTCCCGGAGACAGGTTGACGGCGATCTGCAGGGGGACGGCCCAACTCGCGGCTTCGCGGGCCGCTTCTCGCAGCACCCACTCTCCAATCTCACGGATCGCGCCGGTCCGTTCGGCGAGCGGGATAAACTCTCCCGGCGGGACGAGGCCCCGTTTGGGATGATTCCAGCGCACGAGCGCCTCGAAGCCAAACACCTTGCCCTCGATCGTTGCCTGGGGCTGGTAGTGGAGGACGAGCTGTCCGAGCTGCATAGCCGAGCGCAGATCAAGCTGGAGGGCATGACCTTCACGCACCGACTGATCGATGCGCGCCTGATAGAAGCGGACGGTCATTCGGCCGTCAGCCTTGGCGCGGTAGAGTGCTGCATCGGCGTTTCCCAGCAGCGTTTCGGCATCCGCACCATCAGACGGGTACACTGCTCCGCCAATGCTGAGACCAACCGCAACTCGCTCTCCCTGCACAAGAAGCGGTTCCGCCATGCATGCGAGTAGCCGACGCGCCAGAGCTTCCGCCGTTTCGGGCTGTGGACCCAGAGATGAGATGATGTTGAACTCATCGCCGCCCACGCGGGCGAGAAACGCGCCACCCGCCACATAGCGAAGGCGGTCCGCAACCGCCTCAAGCAATTGGTCGCCGCCTGCGTGGCCGAAGACGTCGTTCGCCTCTTTGAAATCGTCGAGATCGAGGCAGAGGACGGCAAAGGTTGCGCCAGAAGCCGTCGCCCGCTCAAAGGTTTCCGCGAGCCGTTTCGAGAACGCGAACCTGTTGGGCAGCTGCGTCAGCGGATCATGATAGGCGAGATGGGTGATCCGCGCCGTGGACGCAGCGTATTCCGCGTTGACAGTTCTCAGTCTCTCGCGTGTCTCGTCGAGGCTGCGCACGGCGCGCTTCACCTCATCCTGCATTATGTTGAAGCTTTCGCCCATCTGCCCGAGCTCGTCGCGCGAGTTGGTGGGGACAGGATGGATGTCGATGGATGCCCGGGCAGAGTCGAGATCGCCCCGCCCAAGTGCCGCCATGGCGTCCGAGAACTGACGCAAGGTGCCGGTCGCGAGCCTCCTCGCGGCCGTGCTTACCGCGGTAGCGGAATGCGTGATCATTCCAGGCAGAACGAGGCCGACGCTTATGCTCAGTAGGGCCACGGCGACGAAAATGTCTTCGAGGCCGGCGACAAGGGCGCTCTCCGTCGTCGGCACATTGGTCACCGCCATCAGATAGGCGGCGCCGTCAAGCAGAAGGACGATCAGCATGGCGCCGGTAAGCTTGACGTGCAGGGTGCGGGCGATGATTGGAAGCCCGTCCCGCCGGCGATCCTCCATCACGCGCCAAGCATAGAGTCCAGCCCCGGAATAGGCGAGCGCGAGGCCGAAGAGCACGGTGGGCAATCCGAACTGCTGGAATCCCAGAATGGCCGTTACCAGCCAGATAAGGCTGGCAAGCAGTCCGAGCCCAACCATTCCACGCCCGGCGCGATAGGGTCGCGGAGCTTGCGGCATGTCCCGGCGCAGAAGCCAGACCGCGACTACCGGCATGCAGACGCTGATGAGATACGTGAAGTTGGCAGCGGCGATCATCCAGACCGGGTCGCCGATCAACAAGAAGATGATTGCGAAAAATGCTGTCGTCAGGGTCGCAGCACTTGGCGCGTCGGTAGCGGACCGGCGGGCGAGGAAACGGGGCAGCACCCCGTCCTCGCTGAGCTGCGCAAGCGTCCGCGCGGCTCCAGCGAGAGGCTGCAGGGTACCGTGGAACATGTTGAACATGACGAACCAGATCGCGGCCGCCCTTGCGAAACTGCCGAGAAGCGGCGCAAAGGTCGGCCCCAGCACAGTCGCCAGATCGTGCCCGAGCTGCTCAGGGCCGAGAACACCCAGCCAGACGACCGGAAGGACCACGAAGTAGAGACCAGCCATCACCGCACTGGCCAGAACAGCCCGTGGAACGTTGCGGTTCGGGTCGACCGTCTCGCCGACATGGCAGGTAGCCGCCTCGAAGGCGGGGGCGGCAAAACCAATCAGATAGAGCCCGGCCATCACGGAGGTTACGCCGCCGAACAGACCCGGGAAGGGCGTCTCCAGATGAAAATCGAAAGCCTGCCGCCAATCCACAGTGCCTGCGAATATCGGAACGAACCCCGACAGAAACGCCAGCGTCGCTGACGCTGCCGCCACCGGGATGGCAAGCCGGGCCACCCATTTGACGCCGGCGAGGTTCACGAGGGTAAAGAGCCCGATGATGCCGATGGCAACGGCTTCGACTCGGATGCCCGGC
>CAWZZK010000062.1:0-4754 GCA_963966455.1 Kaistia sp.
CGAGGCGATCCGGCATCATGCCGGATCAGGAATGGCGTGGTGCGGAGCGACGGCGCCGGGCGAGCGCCGCTGTCCTCCCACGCCCGTCGGGTCAGACCTTCTCGACCTGCCCGTATTCGAGCTCCACCGGGGTGGCGCGCCCGAAGATCGACACGGCCACCTTGAGCCGCGCCCGAACCTCGTCGACTTCCTCGACGAGGCCGTTGAACGAGGCGAAGGGGCCATCCGCGACGCGGACCTGCTCGCCGACCTCGAAGCTGACCGACGGCTTCGGCCGCTCGACGCCTTCCTGCACCTGATGCAGGATGCGGCCGGCCTCCGCTTCGGAGATCGGCATCGGCTTGTTGTCCGAGCCGAGGAACCCGGTGACCTTCGGCGTATTCTTGATCAGATGATACGCGTCATCCGTCAGCGCCATCTTCACCAGCACATAGCCCGGGAAGAACTTGCGCTCGGCGTCGACCTTGCGGCCGCGGCGCACCTCGACGACCTTCTCGGTCGGCACGAGGATCTGGTCGAAGAGGTCGGAGAGACCGCGCTGCGCGGCCTGCTCACGGATCGAGTCCGCGACCTTCTTCTCGAAATTCGAATAGGCGTGGACGATGTACCACCGCTTGTCCATCTGGTCGGCTCCGACTTAGCGACCGAGGCCGAGCAGCAGCTGAACGCCCCAGCTCAACCCGAAATCGACGAGCGTGAAAAACAGCGAAGCCGCAACGGCCATGGCAAACACCATGGCGGTGGTGATCAAAGCTTCACGCCGCGACGGCCAAACGACCTTCGAGACTTCCGTCCGGACCTGCTGGAGGAACGTCAGTGGATTGGTTTTGGTGGCCATTACCCGCTCACGACTTGCGGGCGCGCAAACAACCGTCTGCGCACCGCGCTGGGAAGCGTTACATAGAATCGAAACAACGATTCCTCAAGGGTTAATTTGGCAGGGGCAGTAGGATTCGAACCTACGACCTACGGTTTTGGAGACCGTCGCTCTACCAGCTGAGCTATACCCCTCCACGCCGAGCGGCTCGACCATGGTCGATTCCGGCTGCGCGGCGTTGTCATAGCCAAGGCGCGGTTGGGGTGCAATCCCTATTCGCGCGACGCCCGCCGCCCTCCCCTCGATGCCGCCCGCCTTCAGGCCGGAAGCGGCCCGACATAGCGGGATTCCGGGCGGATAAGTCCGCCGCCCTGCTGCTGCTCCAGAGCGTGCGCGACCCACCCGGCGACGCGACCGGCCGCGAAGATCGGCGTGAAGCCGTCGCGCGGGATGCCGAGTCGCTCGAGAAGCAGCGCCGTGTAGAACTCGACATTCACGTCGAGACGGCGCCCCGACTTCCGACGCGCCAGGACATCCAGCGCCGCCTTTTCCACCGCCCGCGCGAGATCGAGCCGCCCATCGCGGTCGCCGAGCGTCGCCACCGCGCCTCGCAGCACATCGGCGCGCGGGTCGCGGACGCGATAGGCGCGGTGGCCGAAGCCCATGATGCGCTCGCCGGAGGCGATGCGCGCCTCGAGCCAGGCCTCCGCCGCCTCGGCAGTGCCGATCTCGTCGAGCATGTCGAGGACAGGGCCGGGCGCGCCGCCATGGAGCCGGCCCTTGAGCGCCGAGAGCGCCGCGATAACGGCCGACGGCAGTCCGGTCTCGGTCGAGGCAACGACGCGCGCCGTGAAGGTCGAGGCGTTGAGGCCGTGGTCGATCACCGTCACCAGATAGGTCTCGAAGGCGCGAGCCTCGGCCGCATCGGGAAGCCGTCCGGTCACCATGCGCTGCAGGTCGAGCGCATGCGGCAAGCCGGCGTCAGGCGTGATCGCTTCATGGCCGTGGGCGGCGCGGATCGCTATCGCCGCCGCGACTCCCGTTGCCGCGATGAGTGCGGCCGGGCTCGCCAGCGGATCGTCGTCACCGACCCCGGCGAGAAGCAGCCGCATCGCCTCGATGGGGTCGCGGGGTATGCCGGCGCCACCCAGCCGGCCGGCGAAACGCGCGAAGGCTACCCGCCGAGCCTTGCCGATGGTGGCAGCAAAATCGCCGTCGAGAGGCGCAAAACCCTCCAGGAGCATCGCCGCGGCCGTCTCGTAGCCCGTATGCGGGGCCAGATCCTCGATAGAGCGGCCGCGGATGATGAGGCGCCCCGCTTCGCCTTCCACGGCGCTCAGCACAGTCTCCGCGGCCACCACACCCGCAAGGCCCCGAGCAAAGGGCGGCTGTCCGCCCTGCCCCGCGAGAGCCACATCCCTGGAAAGCGCAATCGTCATCATCATCTCCTTTCGCTTCCGATGCGCGCGAGACTGGGTTAGATTGATGATCAGCTCAATCTTGAATCAACCAATCAATGTGATAGCGGTGACCGAGAAGCTTGTTTCAGCGCGTGAGGCGAGCCACATCCTCGGCATCCGCCTCGCCTCGCTCTATGCCTATGTCAGCCGCGGCCAGATCCGCGCCCTTCCCGATCCCGCCGATCCGCGCGCGCGCCTCTATCGCCGCGACGACATCGAGGCGCTTCTCGAAAGGAAGAGCCGCCAGTCGCGGCCGGCTTCAGCGGCGGCGACCGCGCTCGACTGGGGCATGCCCGTCCTCACGACCCGCCTTTCCAGCATCGGCGGCGGAAGCCTCGCCTATCGCGGCCGCGACGCCGTCGCGCTTGCGGAAACGGCGACGCTGGAAGAGATCGCCGCGCTGCTCTGGGACTGCGATGGGGTGGAGTTTCGCGGCCAGATCGCAAAATCCACCTCCCCAGCCGGCTCACCGGTCGACCGTGCCGTCGCAGCTCTGGCCAGCGAACTGGCGGGGGCGACGCCGGCCGGACCTGCAGCGCTGCGCGGTCCGCGGGCCGGCCGCCTTATCCGGATCATCGCCGTCGCGGCGGCCGATCGCTGGCTCGCCGACGGACCGCTGCACGCGGCGATCGCCGCGACATGGCAGGCACCGGCCGCGGCGGATGCCATTCGCCGCGCGCTGGTGCTGGTCGCCGATCACGAACTCAACGCCTCGACCTTCGCCGCCCGCGTCGCCGCCTCGACGGGCGCGCCGCTGGCCCATGCGCTCGTCGCCGGCCTTGTCACTCTGGCAGGACCGGCGCATGGCGGCGCCACGGGGCGCGTCTCGGCATTGCTGGACGAGGCGGCGCGGCTCGGAGACGGCGCCGCGGCAGTCGGTGCGCGCCTCAGGCGTGGCGACGACCTTCCCGGCTTCGGCCACCGCCTCTATCCGGACGGCGATCCGCGCGCGCAGGCGCTGATGGGTGCTTTTGACATCGGCCCGCTGGAACGGGCCGTCGCCGAGAGCGCCGAGGCCATGACCGGCCTCGCCCCGACGATCGATTTCGCCCTGGTCGCGCTGGAGCGCCGCTTCAAGCTGCCGCGCCAGGCGGCGCTCGCCCTCTTTGCGACGGGCCGCTCGGTCGGCTGGATCGCGCATGCGCTGGAGCAGGCGGGCAGCGGCCAGCTCATCCGGCCGCGCGCAGTATTCTCGCCCTGACCGCAAACGAAAAGGGCAGCAGCGAGTGGATCGCTGCTGCCCTTCGAAGGGAATGCGGAGCGGCGTTGCCGCCGCGCCTGTCCTTACTTGATGATGGATGCGACGACGCCGGCGCCGACGGTGCGGCCGCCTTCACGGATGGCGAAGCGGAGCTTCTCTTCCATCGCGATCGGGACGATCAGCGTCACTTCCATCGACACGTTGTCGCCCGGCATCACCATCTCGACGCCTTCGGGCAGCGTGCACACGCCCGTCACGTCCGTCGTGCGGAAGTAGAACTGCGGGCGGTAGTTCGTGAAGAACGGCGTATGACGGCCGCCTTCTTCCTTCGTCAGGATATAGGCCTCGGCCTTGAACACCGTATGCGGCGTCACCGAGCCGGGCTTGCACAGCACCTGGCCGCGCTCGACGCCCTCGCGGTCGATGCCGCGCAGCAGCGCGCCGATATTGTCGCCCGCCTGGCCCTGGTCGAGCAGCTTGCGGAACATCTCGACGCCGGTCACCGTCGACTTCACCGTCGGGCGGATGCCGACGATCTCGACTTCCTCGCCGACCTTGACGATGCCGCGCTCGACGCGGCCGGTCACCACCGTGCCGCGGCCCGAAATCGAGAACACGTCCTCGATCGGCATCAGGAAGGGCTGGTCGACCGGACGCTCCGGCTGCGGGATATAGGTATCGACCGCCGTCATCAGCTCGAGGATCGCGTCCTCGCCGAGCTTGGCGTCGCCGTCATTGAGCGCGACAACCGCCGAGCCCTTGACGATCGGAATGTCGTCGCCCGGGAAGTCGTAGGAGGACAGCAGCTCACGCACCTCGAGCTCGACGAGCTCCAGAAGCTCCGGATCGTCGACGAGGTCGACCTTGTTCAGGAACACGACCAGCGCCGGAACGCCGACCTGGCGCGCCAGGAGGATGTGCTCGCGGGTCTGCGGCATCGGGCCGTCGGCCGCCGACACCACAAGGATCGCGCCGTCCATCTGCGCCGCGCCGGTGATCATGTTCTTCACATAGTCGGCATGGCCGGGGCAGTCGACGTGAGCGTAGTGACGCGCCTGCGTCTCGTACTCGACATGCGCCGTCGAGATCGTGATGCCGCGCGCACGCTCCTCGGGAGCCGCGTCGATCTGGTCATACGCCTTGAAGGTCGCGCCGCCCGTCTTCGCAAGCACCTTCGTGATCGCCGCAGTCAGAGACGTCTTGCCATGGTCGACATGGCCGATCGTCCCGATGTTGCAGTGCGGCTTCGTACGCTCGAATTTCTCTTTACCCATCG
>CAWZZK010000063.1:0-19823 GCA_963966455.1 Kaistia sp.
AGATCAGCAACTTCTACACGCCGACCGTCTACGAGAAGGGCGCCGAGGTTGTGCGGATGCTGCAGACGATCCTCGGCGAGGACGGCTTCCGGCGCGGCATGGACCTCTATTTCGAGCGCCATGACGGTGACGCGGCGACGATCGAGGATTTCCTCGCCTGTTTCACGGACGCGACGGGCGAGGACCTGTCGCAGTTCGCGCTCTGGTACAGCCAGGCTGGCACGCCGCAGATCGCCGCGCGCGGCGCGTTCGATGCGAAGGCCCGCCGCTATCGCCTGACGCTGGCGCAGAGCATTCCCGCGACGCCGGGCCAGCCCATCAAGCGGCCGATGCAGATCCCGATCCGCTTCGGCCTCATCGGACCCAATGGCGAGGATCTCGCCTTCGCCTCCGCCTCGGGCGCCCGCGTCGAGGGCGATGTCATCCACCTGACCGAAACCAGCCAGACCGTCACCTTCGAGGGCGTCTCGGCGCGGCCGGTCCCCTCGTTGCTGCGCGGCTTCTCGGCGCCGGTGCGCCTCGCGATCGACGCCTCGGCCGAGGATCTCGTCTTCCAGGTCCGCGCCGACCGCGATCCCTTCAACCGCTGGCAGGCGGCGCAGACGCTGGCGATGCGCAGCCTCGTCGCCGGCGCCTCCACCGGTTCAGAGAGCGGCGCGGCCGAGCCGGCGCTGGTCGATGCGCTCGGCGCGGTCCTCGACGACGAGAGGCTGGAGCCGGCCTTCCGCGCGCAGGTGCTGCAGATCCCGAGCGAGGCCGACATCGCCCGCGAGATCGGCGAGAATGTCGATCCGGATGCCGTTGCGGCATCGCGCAAGCGGCTGCGCCTCGCGATCGTCGCGAGCCTCGGACCGCGCCTGCTGGCCGTCCACGCGGCGCTCGGCGGCGAGCAGGCCTATTCGCCGGACGCGGCCGATGCCGGCGTGCGGGCGCTTCGCAACACGGTGCTCGATCTCATGGTCGCCTCCGGCAGCCGCGCCGCGGTCGGCGCCGCCGTCTGGCAGTTCGAAACGGCCGACAACATGACCGACCGGCTCGCCGCGCTCGCCGCGCTCTGCCATGCCGCGCTGCCGGAGCGGCTGTCGGCGCTCAACACCTTCCACGAGGCCTATCGCAACGACGCGCTCGTGCTCGACAAGTGGCTGACGCTGGAGGCGAGCGTACCCGCCCCGGAGACGCTCGACCGCGTCAAGGCGCTGCTCCAGCACCCCTCCTTTGCCGCGTCCAACCCCAACCGCGTGCGCGCGCTGGTTGGCGGCTTCGCCAGCCTCAACCAGACGCAGTTCAATCGCGCCGACGGCGCCGGCTATGATTTCGTCGCCGATTTCGTGCTCGATCTCGACCGGCGCAATCCGCAGACGGCGGCCCGCCTCCTCGTCGCGTTCCGCTCCTGGCGGTCGATGGAGCCCATCCGCCGCGCCGCGGCCGAAGCGGCGCTGCGGCGGATCGCGGCGGCGCCGAAGCTCTCCCCCGATACGCTCGACATCGTCACGCGCACCCTCGCCTGAAGCCGAGCCCGGCTGTTTCCGGCAGGTTATCCACGGCTTAGGCGTGGTTAACGAATATGCTTAACGAAAGGCTAATTCCGCCTAGACAAGCCGAATCACCTCGATTCAAATGAGGCTGATTCGGGGCGTCGGCGTATCCCCGATGACAGCAGAAATCAGGGGGCTGGCATGGCGCGGGCGGGGTTTGCCGGTGCGTCTCGGGGCGATCATTTGCCGATGTCGAAGACCATGTTCGCGCAGAAAGACGCCATTCCGGGCCATGCGCGACTGCTCGCCCAGCCGGCCTATGAGAAGCTCCTCGCCGCCGAGCCGATCCTGCGTCGGCTGATCCCGATCATCATCACGATCTTCCTGGTCTTCGTCGCCTTCTCGCGCATCGTGCATCTCTACGACCAGCGGCTGGAGCGCGATGCCGAGGCGCGCGACATGATGACGATGGTCGCGACGGTGATCGCCGACCGCCTCGCGGCGGGCGAGCCGACGCTGCCGGCGGACGGCTACCGCATGGCGGTGCAGACGTTGCTCGACAACGCGCTGCCGCCCTCGGCGCTCGATGGCGGCCGGCGCATCCTCGTCACCGATCCGACCGGCCGCATCGTCGCGACCGCCCCGCGCAGCCCCACCGACGAAGGCCGCAATTTCGACGACGCGGTGCGCGACGCACAGCCGATGGTGATCTTCGGCGAACGCGCCGGGGTGCTGCCGGTCACGCTCGAGGATGGCGGGCCGGCGCTCGGCACGCTGCGCCAGCTTTCGGGCGGGCTCGGCTATGTCGCGATCGTGGCGCCGCAATCGGCGATCTACCAGGGCTGGCGCGACGACGTCTCGCTCAACGTCACCGTCTTCGTCGGCACCAGCGCCATCCTGCTCGTCATCCTCTACGGCTATTTCGCGCAGTCGGCCCGGGCCCGGCAGGCGGACCGCATCTATCACGAGACCTATGCGCGCTTCGACACGGCGCTGCGCCGCGGCCGCTGCGGCCTCTGGGACTGGGATGTCGCGCGCGGCCGCCTCTTCTGGTCGAAATCGATGTTCGAGCTGGTCGGCATGGCGCCGCGCGACGCGCTGCTCGGCTTCGGCGAGGTCAACGCGCTGATCCACCCCGACGACGGCGACCTGATGGACCTCGTCGAGGCGCTCTACGAGACGGGCGAAACGACGGTCGACCGCATGTTCCGCATGCGCAAGGCCGGCGGCGGCTATGTCTGGCTGCGCATCCGCGTCGAGCTCGTCGATGCCGAGGAGGCCGAGCCTCATCTCATCGGCATCGCCGTCGACGTCACCGAGCAGATGCGCCTCGCCGAAAGCTCTCGCACCGCCGATCTTCGCCTTCGCGACGCCATCGAGACGATCTCGGAAGCCTTCGTGCTGTGGGATGCCGACAACCGCCTCGTGATGTGCAACTCGAAATACCAGCAGCTGCACGGCATTCCGGATTGCGCCCTCGAGGCCGGCACGCCCTATGCGCAGGTGATCGCCGCCGGGCACCAGCCGATCGTGCGCACGCAGATCCCGACCGACGAGCGGCACGAAGCCGGTGGGCGCAGCTTCGAGGCGCAGCTCAATGACGGCCGCTGGCTGCAGATCAACGAGCGGCGGACCAAGGATGGCGGCTTCGTCTCGGTCGGCACCGACATCACGACCATCAAGCGCCACGAGGAAAAGCTCATCGACGGCGAACGGCGGCTGATGGCGACCATCGCCGACCTCCGCCAGTCGCGCCAGAAGCTGGAGCAGCAGGCGAAGACGCTCGAGGTCCAGTCGAACGAGAACGAGGAACTGGCGCAGAAATACGCCGCCGAGAAGGACCGCGCCAACGCCGCCAACCAGGCGAAGTCCGAATTCCTGGCCAATATCAGCCATGAGCTGCGCACGCCGCTCAACGCCATCATCGGCTTCTCCGAGATCATGCGCACCGGCCTCTTCGGGCCGCTCGGCTCGCCGCGCTATCTCGAATATTGCGACGACATCCATGCGAGCGGCAATTTCCTGCTCAACGTCATCAACGACGTGCTCGACATGTCGCGCATCGAGGCCGGCCGCATGGCGCTCGATTTCGAGCCGCTGCCGCTCGACCAGATCGTCGAGGAAGCCTCGCGCGTCATCGGTGCGGAAGCCGAGCTGCGCCATCTCACCGTCGACGCCGATGTCGAGGCGGACCTCAAGCTTGTCGCCGATCGCCGCGCGGTGAAGCAGATGGTGCTGAACCTCCTCTCCAATGCCGTGAAGTTCACGCCGGACGGCGGCCGCGTGAACATCCGCGCCCGCCATATCGGCGAGGCGGTGACGATCTCGATCGAGGATACCGGCATCGGCATCCCGAAGGACGCGCTGAAGAAGCTCGGCCGGCCTTTCGAGCAGGTGCAGAACCAGTTCACCAAGAGCCACAAGGGCTCCGGCCTCGGCCTCGCCATCACCCGTTCGTTGGCCGAGCTGCATGGCGGCGCGATGCGCATCCGCAGCCATGAGGGCAAGGGCACGATCGTCTCGATCCGCCTGCCGCTGCGCCTGCCGCCCGGCCCGCCGACGCCGACCGGCGCCTCGGCCGGCGCCGCGCTCAGGCTCGGGGCTTCGGCGGAACCTTCCCGATAATCCGCGTGAACGAGGCGCGCACCTCGGCCTCGACCGCCTTCAGATGCGCGTCGAGCGTCGGGAAATCCGGCAGTTCGGCCGCCCGTGACAGGAGCGCCAGCAACCCGCGCGGCGCCTCCTCGGCCTTGAACGGGCCGTCGACGCAGAGCCGCAGCAGCTGCGTCAGCCGCTGGTAGAGCCTGAGCGCCGGCAGCAGGATGTCCGCCTCGGCCTTCGGGATCAGCTTCGCCCGCGAAGCGGCGGCGAGCGCCGTTTCCGTCTCGGTTTGCAGGAGTTCGGGGATGGCGCGGCCATGCAGCAATTGCTGCGTCTGCGCGATGAACTCGATGTCGACGAGCCCGCCCGCAACCTGCTTCAGGTCCCACGCGCCCTCGGCCGGCTTCTCGATCTGCAGCAGCGCGCGCATGTCGAGCACGTCGCCGAGGACCTTTCTCTGGTCATGGTGAGCCGAGAGGACGGCATGCACGGCCGCCGCCGCCTCGCGCATCAGCGATTGATCGCCGGCGATCGGCCGCGCCCGCGTCAGCGCCATATGCTCCCAGGTCCAGGCGGCGCCGGCCTGATAATCGGCGAAGGCGCGGATATGCGTCGCGAGCGGCCCGGCATTGCCGGAGGGTCGCAGGCGGAAATCGACGTCGTAGAGCGCGCCCTCGGCCGTAGGGGCCGAGATCGCCGCGATCAGCCGTTGCGTCAGCCGCGCGTAGTACTGGCTGCCCATCAGCGGCCGCGGCCCGTCCGAGGCCGGCTCCGCATCGTCGAAGTCATAAAGCAGGATGAGGTCGAGATCGGACGCCGCCGTCATCTCGCGGCCGCCGAGCTTGCCCATCGCAATGAGCGCGATGCGGCCATGCTTCATCTTGCCATGCGCCGCCTCGAAAGCGCGGCGGACATGGTCGAGCAGCGTGCCGAGAAGAAGCTCGGCGAGATCGGCATAGGCAAAGCCCGCCGCGCGCGCCGCCACCGTTCCGGCGAGGACGCGGACGCCGATGAGGAAGGACTGCTCCTTGCCGAAGATGCGGACGCGGTCCATCACCTCCTCGATCGCCTCGGCCCCGTCGATCAGCGCCTCCAGCCGCGCTTCGAGCGTCGCGCGATCGGGAAGCCGCCCGAAAAAGGCCGGGTCGAGCAACGCGTCCAGCACATGCGGCCGGGCCGTCACGATATCGGCGAGGCGCGGAGCGGTGCCCATCACCAGCGCGAGCAGGTTGAGGAGGCCCGGATTGGAGGCGAGCAGCGCGAAGAGCTGCACGCCGGCCGGCAGGCGCGACAGCAGCCGGTCGAAGGCGTTGAAGGCGGCGTCGGCATTGTCCGAGCCGGCGAAGGCTTCGAGCAGCGCCGGCGTGATTTCGGTCAGCCGCTCGCGCGCCGCCGAGGAGCGCATCGCCGGATAGCGGCCGAAATGCCAGCCGCGCACCGTCCGGCTCACCTCGCGCGGATTGGCATAGCCGAGCGAAGCCAGCGTCGCGACGGTTTCGGGGTCCTCGTCGTCGCCGGTGAAGACGAGGCTGCCGAGGCTGGAGGCGAGCGGCGGCGCGGTCTCGAAGAGGCGGATATAGTGATCGCGCACCGTCTCCAGCGTCTTCAGGAGGGCTGCCGAGAACGGCTTCACGCCGCGGAAGCCGCTGAGACGCGCGACCGCGTCGAGCCCCTCGTCATCCTCGGGAAGGGTGTGCGTCTGCTCGTCGGCCCGCATCTGCAGCCGGTGCTCGATCGCGCGCAGGTCGCGATAACAGTGCGCGAGGCTGGTGGCTGTCTCGCCGTCGATCCAGCCCTTCTCCGCGAGGCCGTCCAGCATCGCGATCGTCTGCCGGCCGCGGAGGCCCGGATCGCGGCCGCCGGCGATCAGCTGCTGCGTCTGCACGAAGAACTCGATCTCGCGGATGCTGCCCCGGCCGAGCTTGATGTTGTGGCCGGCGATGGCGACGCTCTCATGGCCGCGGTGATCGTGAATCTGGCGCTTGATCGAATGGATATCGGCGATGGCGGCGAAGTCGAGATATTTGCGCCAGACGAAGGGCGTGAGTTCGGCGAGGAAGGCATCGCCGGCGGCGATGTCGCCGGCCACCGCGCGCGCCTTGATCATGGCCGCGCGCTCCCAGTTCTGGCCGCTCGATTCGTAATACTGGAAGGCGGCGGGGGTCGAGATGGCGAGCGGCGTCGAGCCGGGATCCGGGCGGAGGCGGAGATCGGTGCGGAAGACATAGCCGTCGGCGGTCCGCTCCTGCAGGAGGCGCACCAGCCGTCGCGTCAGCCGCACGAAGAAGGTGCCGATCTCGTCGCGATCCGCGACCCGGGCGATGTCCGGATCGAACAGTACGATCAGATCGATGTCGGACGAATAGTTGAGCTCGCCAGCGCCGTATTTCCCCATGCCGAGGATGATCCAGCCGCTCGCCGCGGCGGGGTTTTCGGCATCGGCGAGCGTGACCGCGCCGGTGCGGGCTGCGGCGCGAAGCAGGAAGGCGACGGCGGCGCCGAGCGCGGCATCGGCGAAGGCGGTGAGCCGCGCCGTCACGTCGTCCACCGGCCAGACGCCGCCGAGATCGGCGAGGCCGACGAGAAGCGCCATCTCGGCGCGCGCGCGCCGCAGCCCCTGCATGACGCTCGCCTCGTCCTCGGCGCTTCCGAGCGCGCGGGTCGCCGCGATCAGCGTCTCGAACCGGGCTTCGGGCGGCGCCGCGAGGATCGCGAGCCAGCGGGCGGGATCGGCGAGCGCCGTCTCCTTCAGGAAGGTCGATGCCGCGAAGACGCTTTCGTGGAAGGCGCCGAGATCAGGATGCGCGGCGACGAGGGCCTTCCACGCGTCCTGCAATCCCGCCTCGCGCAGCGCCTCGGCGATGGCCGCCCCGACCGGCTTGCGTTCGGCGGCTTTAGGCGGGGAAACCGCCGGCGCGATCCGTGCGGCGAGCGACGCCCCTTCGGCATCTCCGGCGGGTTCGGCGCTCGTCTGGTTTCGCCGGTCCCGCGCCATGATGCCCTCCGCGTCAGCCAGTTGCCGGGAAACGGAGCGTCACGACGAGCCCCGGACCGGCATCCGAAAGCGATATCGCACCGTGATGGAGCTTTGTCACGGCCTCGACCAGGCTGAGGCCGAGCCCGCTGCCCGGCTGCGAGCGGCTCTTTTCCAGCCGCACGAAGCGCTGCAGCACCCGCTCGCGCTCCGCCGCCGGGATGCCGGGGCCGTTGTCGGCGACGCTGACGACGATCTCTGGCCCCTCGCGCCGCGCCGTCACGCGGACGCGCGCCGTGTCCGGAGGGTTCTCGCCGCTGCGGACATATTTGATGGCATTGTCGACGAGATTGCCGAGCGCCTGACTCACCAGTTCGCGGCTTCCGACCATCGGCAGCGGCTCTTCGAGCGACAGGTCGAGATAGACCTCGGCCTCCTCGGCCACCGGCTCGTAGAACTCGGCAACGTCGGCAACGATGCGGGCAAGGTCGAGCGACGTCAGGGCGCCATCGGGCGAGCCGGCCTCGACACGGGCGATCATGAGGAGCGCGTTGAAGGTGCGGATGAGCTGGTCGGCGTCCTCGATCGTCGCCTCCAGCGCCGCGCGGTAGTCCTCGCCGATCCCCTCGCCGGCCAGCGCTGCCTCGACGCGGGTGCGCATGCGCGTCAGCGGCGTCTTCAGGTCATGCGCGATATTGTCGGAGACCTCCTTGAGGCCCGAAAGCAGGTCCTCGATCCGGTCGAGCATCGCGTTGAGGCTGGAGGCGAGGCGGTCGAACTCGTCGCCCGACCCGGTGACCTCGAGCCGGCCCGAAAGGTCCCCGGCCATGATGCGGAGGCTCGTCGCCGAAACCTGGTCGATCCGCTTCAACACGCGCCGCGAGACGAAGAACCAGGAGGTCAGCGCGAGCAGGATCAGGAGGCCGACGCCGATCACCATCGCCTTGGCGACGACGGTGCGGATGCGGTCGATCTCGCTGATGTCGCGCCCGACCAGCATGATCAGCCCGTTCGGCAGCGGCAGCACCTGCACCATCGCGACATTGCTGGTCCGGTCGCCTTCCAGCCGCTTGTAGGGCACGGTGACCGGATCGAGGCCGCTCTGCTTCAGGAGCGCCGGCGGCACTTCGGTGACATTGCCGGCGACGACATGGCCGTCCTTGTCGGCGATGACATAGAGGCTGGCACCCGGCACGCGGCTCCGCTGCTCGATGGCCGCGACGATGCCGGTGAGGCCCTTCGAGAGCCCCTCGTCGGCGAGGATGCCGATTTCGGCCTCGATCGAATCGCGCACCTGCTGGGTGAGGACACGGTCGGTCTCGCGCGAGATCCAGCCGACAAAGGCGATCGCGAACACCGTGAAGACGATGAAGTAGATCGCCGAGAGCTTGAAGGCGGTGGTGCGGACGACCTTACCGATGGCTGTCACGGATCATGTATCCGGCGCCGCGCACGGTATGCACCAGCGTGTCCTTGAAGCCCTTGTCGACCTTGGAGCGGAGGCGCGAGATATGGACGTCGATGACGTTGGTCTGCGGATCGAAGTGATAGTCCCAGACATTCTCGAGCAGCATGGTCCGCGTCACGACCTGGCCGGCATGCTTCATGAGATATTCGAGCAGGCGGAACTCGCGCGGCTGCAGCGGGATCGGCGTTCCGCCGCGGCGGACCTGGTGGCTCAACCGGTCGAGCTCGAGATCGCCGACGCGCAGCAGCGTCTCCGCCTCGCCGGGCTTGCGGCGGCGGGCGAGAACCTCGATGCGCGCGAGCAGCTCGGAAAAGGCATAGGGCTTCGCGAGATAATCGTCGCCGCCGGCCCGAAGGCCCGTCACGCGGTCGTCGACCTGGCCGAGCGCTGAGAGGATCAGCACCGGCGTGTCGTTGCCCTTCGCGCGTGCCTCGGCGACGAGCGTCAGCCCGTCCTTCTTCGGCAGCATGCGGTCGACGACCATCACGTCGTAGCGGTTGGTCTCGGCGAGAAAGGCGCCCTCCTCGCCGTCGGCGGCGTGGTCGGGCACATGGCCCGCCTCCTTCAGCGCCTTGACGAGATAGGCGGCGGTCTCTCGGTCGTCTTCGACAAGCAGGATGCGCATGGCGGGAGGTTAGCCGATTCACCGCGCCGGGACAGCGGCGGCCATGGAAGGGAGGGTAGAAACAGAAACGGCAGGCGGGGGGCGCCGCCTGCCGATCTTGCGGCGGCTGCCGGCAATACAACGCCGGCAACCGTCGCGAAGCGATGGCTTCTGGGATCAGGCCTTGGCGAAGGGCAGCGCGAAGAAGCGGGTGTGATCGCCCGACTTCACGCGGACCAGCACCGCCTTCATGCCCGACTTCTTGGCATCGGCGACCTCGCGCTCGACATCGGCAGGGCGGCTGACTTCGCTGCCGCCGACGGCGAGGATCACGTCGCCGGCCTGGATGCCCTGCTCGGCAGCAGTGCCGTCCGGATCGACCTCCGAGACCACGACGCCCTTGTCGTCGGGCGCCGAGGTCAGCGCCAGGCCGAGATCGGCCACGGAAGCGGGCTTCGCCGGCTCGTCGGCGCTCGCCATCTTCTGCTCGTTCGGCAGCTTGCCGAGCTTGACCTCGACCGTCTGGTTGGTGCCGCCGCGGACGATGCCGATCTTGACCGTCGTGCCCGGCGCATAGCCGGCGATGATCTGCGACAGGTTGCGGGCGTCCTCGACCGGCTTGCCGTCGACCGTGAGGATCGCGTCGCCGGCCTTGATGCCGGCCTTGGCGGCGGGACTGTCCTGCTGCGGCTCTGCGACGAGCGCGCCCTTGTCGTCGGCGAGCTTCAGGCTGTCGGCGATGTCGCGGGTGATCGGCTGGATCTGCACGCCGAGCCAGCCGCGCACCACCTCGCCATGGTCCTTCAGGTCGGCGATGACGCGCTGCGCCGTCGCGGCCGGGATGTCGAAGGCAATGCCGACGCTGCCGCCCGAGGGCGAATAGATGGCGGTGTTGATGCCGATGACCTGGCCGTTCATGTTGAAGGTCGGGCCGCCGGAATTGCCCTTGTTCACCGAGGCGTCGATCTGGATGAAGTCGTCATAGGAGCTGGCGCCGATGTCGCGGCCGAGCGCCGAGACGATGCCCGCCGTCACCGTGCCGCCGAGGCCGAACGGATTGCCGACCGCGACTACCCACTCGCCGACCCGCACGGTGCCGGGCGAGAACTCGACATAGGTGAACTTCTCCGGCGCATCGACCTTCAGCAGCGCGAGGTCGGTCTTCGGATCGGTGCCGATCAGGCGGGCGGTGTATTCCTTGCCGTTCGAATCGGTGATCGTGAAGTCGCTCGAGCCGTCGACGACATGGTTGTTGGTGACGAGATAGCCGTCCTCGGAGATGAAGAAGCCCGAGCCGAGGCCGACGGCCTTGTGCATCTGCGGGCGCTTGCCGAGGCCGTTCTGCTGGTCCTGGAACTGCTTGAAGAAGCGCTCCATGGGCGAGCCGGGCGGGAACTGGCCGGGATTGGGGATCGGCATGCCGTTGCCGCCGTCCTCGTCGGAGACGTCCGAGACCTCGGACTTGACGCGCACCGACACGACGGCCGGCTTCACCTTGTCGACGAGGTCGGCGAAGTTCGGGAGCTGCGCCTGACTCTGGACCCGCACCGGCTCGGCATAGGCCGGGGTGCGCACATCCATGAGGGCGCCGCCGGCGAGACCGCCGACGACCAGCGCCGCAGCCGCGGTGCCGAGCAGCACGCGGGAGCGGATGCCGTGACGGGGCTGGCGGGAGCTGTTCAGATCGCTCATCGGAATTTCCTTCTCGATTACCGTTCGGGTGAACCGCGGCCGGGGGGCGAACCGCAATTCTCGAGGAGGAGAGTGACGCCGGCGACCTTACGGACGGCTGTCACGCCGATGAATGTTTCGTAATGTGGCCGCCGCTCAGTCCTCGCGGGACAGAAGCGCCTCGACGCGTGCCTCCTCCTCGGCCGACAGACGCTGCGGCTCGGCGGCGCGGCGGCGGCGGAAAAGGGAGATGGAGAGCGCGGCGCCGGCGATCAGCACCAGCGGCGCGGCGCCCCACAGAAGCGCCGTATGCCAGGCGAAAGCCGGCTTCAGGAGCACATATTCGCCATAGCGCGCGACGAGGAAATCCTTGACCTCGGCGTCGCTGTCGCCCGCCTTCAACCGCTCGCGGATGAGCACGCGGAGATCGCGCGCGATCTCGGCATCCGATTCGTCGATCGACTGGCTCTGGCAGATCAGGCAGCGGAGTTCCGTCGAGAGCGCCCGCGCCCGCGCCTCAAGCGCCGGATCAGGCAGCATCTCGTCGGGCTGCACCGCGAGCGCCGGCGAAAGCGCGACCATCAGCACCAGCAGGAGGGCCGAAAGCCGCGTCATCTGCCGCGCCATCACGCTCACTCCGCCGGGACGGCAGCGCCGCGCCGGGCCGGCTTCGGGGCGCCGACGCGCAGGCGCCGGTCGGAAAGCGACAGCGCGCCGCCGAGCGCCATGACCACGGCACCGATCCAGATCAGCGTGATGAGCGTCTTCCAGTAGACGCGCACGACCGTCGCGCCGTCCGGCTTGATGTCGCCGAGCGAGACATAGAGCTGCGAGAGGCCGAAGGTGCGGATCGCCGATTCCGTCGTCGGCATGTTCTGCACCGAATAGAGCCGCTTCTCCGGCGCCAGCGTCGCGATGACCGCTCCTCCCTCGCGGACGGTGAAGCGCGCCGCCGTGCCGCTATAGGTGCCGCCGGAGACCGGCAGGAAGCCGTCCAGCGTCAGCGAGCGTCCGCCCGCCTCGACGGTGTCGCCCGGCTTCATGGTGGTGATGAGTTCGGTGTTCCAGGCGTTCGAGGCGACGATGCCGAGAACCGTGAGGCCGAGGCCGAGATGGGCGAGCGTGGTGCCGAAGGCGGCGCGCGGCAGGCCCGCGGCGCGGCGAAGGCTCTCGTCGAGCGGCGCGCGGAACAGCTTGACGCGGAAGGCGATCTCGCAGAGCGAGCCGGTGATCAGCCACACGGCGAGCGCGAGTCCGAGCACGGCCAGCGCCTTGGAGGTGCCGGCAAGGGCGAGGCCGACGACGATCGTAGCGAGCACGAGGACGAAGGCCGCGAAGAGCCGCTGCGCCGCGGCATAGAGATCGCCGCGCTTCCAGGCGAGCAGCGGCCCGAACGGCACGGCGATCATGAGCGGCACCATCAGCGGCCCGAAGGTCATGTCGAAGAAGGGCGCGCCGACCGAAATCTTCTCGCCGGTCACCGCTTCGAGCGCGAGCGGATAGAGCGTGCCGGTGAGGACGGTGGCGCAGGCGGCCGTCAGAAGGAGATTGTTGAGGACGAGCGCCCCCTCGCGGCTGATCGGCGCGAAAAGGCCGCCTTGCGCCAGCGTGCCCGCGCGAAGCGCGAAGAGCGAGAAGCTGCCGCCGATGAAGAGGCAGAGGATCACGAGGATGAAGACGCCGCGCGCCGGATCGGAGGCGAAGGCATGCACCGAGGTCAGCACGCCGGAGCGGACGAGGAAGGTGCCGAGCAGAGACAGCGAGAAGGTCAGGATCGCCAACAGCACCGTCCAGATCTTCAGCGCGTCGCGCTTCTCCATGACGATCGCCGAATGCAGCAGCGCCGTCGCGGCGAGCCAGGGCATGAAGCTCGCATTCTCGACCGGATCCCAGAACCACCAGCCGCCCCAGCCGAGCTCGTAATAGGCCCAGTAGGAGCCCATGGTGATGCCGAGGGTCAGGAACACCCAGGCCGCCAGCGTCCAGGGCCGCACCCAGCGCGCCCAGGCGGCGTCGATGCGCCCGTCGATCAGCGCCGCGATGGCGAAGGCGAACGAGATCGAGCAGCCGACATAGCCGAGATAGAGCAGCGGCGGATGGATCGCGAGGCCGATATCCTGCAGCACCGGATTGAGGTCGCGGCCCTGCGCGGGCGCGGGATCGAGGCGCAGGAAGGGATTGGACGTCGCCAGGATGAAGGCGAGGAAGGCGGTGCCGATCGCCGACTGCACGGCGAGGACGAGCGCCTTCAGCTTCAGCGGCAGGTTGTTGCCGAAGAGCGCGACCAGCCCGCCGAACAAAGCGAGGATCAGCACCCAAAGCAGCATCGAGCCTTCGTGATTGCCCCAGACGCCGCTGATCTTGTAGATCAGCGGCTTCAGCGAATGCGAGTTCTCGACGACGTTGCGGACCGAGAAGTCCGAGACGAGATAGGCGTGCGTCAACGCGCCGAAGCTGAAGGCGACGAAGACGAGCACGATCAGCGAGGCGCTCGGCGCCACCGCCATCAGCCGCCGGTCGCCGGTGAGAGCGCCATAGAGCGGGAGGATCGCGCCGGCGATCGAGAGCGCCAGCGCCAGGACGAGCGCATAATGGCCGAGTTCGACGATCACCGCGTCACCGTTTCGGGAGCCGGCCCTTCGGCCGCCGCCTCGGGCCGCCACTCGCCGCTCTTCTTCAGCGCCTCGACGACCTCCTTCGGCATATAGGTCTCGTCATGCTTGGCGAGGATCGTGTCGGCCTGGAAGAGCCCGGCGCCATCCACCTTGCCCTCGGCGACCACGCCCTGCCCTTCGCGGAAAAGGTCGGGCAGCATCCCGGTATAATGCACCGGGATCGCCGCCTTGCCGTCGGTGACGGCGAAGCGCACCTCCGTTCCGTCCTTGACGACGCTGCCGGCCTCGACGAGCCCGCCGAGCCTGAGGCGCCGCTCGGGCGGCGGCGGGTTCGAGGCGACTTCCGAAGGGGTCGCGAAAAAGGCGATGCCGTCCGAGAGCGCGAAGAGGATCAACCCGACGGCGCTGGCGAGCACCAGTCCGGCAAGGCCGATCAGGGTGAGACGTCGCTGCTTCCGCGTCATCCTCGGTCCGTTCCCTCTCCCCTCAAGGCTTCGCCGCTCCGACGCCGTTCTCGCTCGCCGCCTTCTCGACGGCGGCGAGAAGCTCCGGCTTCGCGGCCAGCGCCGTGCGCGCCTTGACCAGCGCCGCGCTCGCTTCGTCCGGCCTGCCGAGCACCATATAGGCGCGGAAAAGCCGCGCCCACCCCTCGGCGTCCTCGGGCGCGGCATCGAGCCGCGCCGCCAGCGAGGCGACCATGCCCTCGATCATCGCCTGCTGTTCCTGCGGCGTCTTCTGCGCCGCCGCCTGCATGTCCGAGGCGGTCGGCCCGGACTGCGGATTTTCGAGGTTCGCCAGTTCGCTCTTCGCGACCGGCAGCCAGGGCGCATCCTGCGGCGCTCCGGCGATCAGCGCCTGCCAGGCGGCGATCGCGGCCGGCTTGTCGCCGGACTGCGTCACCGCGACGGCGTTGTAGAAGCGGGCACGGTCATTGGTGGGATCGAGCGCCAGCGCCCGCGCGAAGGCGGCCTTAGCATCGGCCGTGACGACGCCGCCGTCGCGGGCCGTCATCGCCTCGCCCATCCGCGCCTCGCGGTCGGCGGTCGAGCCGAGCAGGCGGATGGCGTTGCCCCAGGCCCGGACCGCGTCGTCGTCGCGGCCGAGCCTCGCATAGACCGGAGCCAGAATCTCCCAGCCCGTACCGTCCTCGGGCGATTCCTTCAGATGCTGCTCGACGCGGCCGATCAGCGTCGCGATCTCGGCGTCGGCCGTCGTCGCGGTCTGGCGGGCGGCGAGCGGCTGGTCGGGGAGCTGCGGCGCGCCGATCTTCAGATAGACGCCGAGCGCGATGGCGGGCACGAGGATCGCGGCGGCGATGAAGCCGATGCGGCCCGCCCTCTGTCCGTCGGCCTCGGGACCGGCAGCCGCTCCGTCCGCCTTCAGCAGGCGACGCGACAGTTCGATGCGCGCGGCCTCGGCTTCGGTCTCGCCGATCAGGCCGCGCTCGCGGTCACGCGTCAGTTCGTCGAGTTGGTCGCGATAGATGGAGGTGGCGGACCCTTCCGCAGCCGCGGGCCGGCGCCCGATCGGCACCAGCACGGCAAGCGCGGCGGCCGCCGTCATGACGGCCATGAGGATCCATTGCAGCATCGGTTCCACTGTCCCGGCCCATGCTTAGCGGGCCGGGCGCGCCGGTGCATATCACATTCCCTCGTGCCCAAAATCGGGCGGAGAGTCGCGGCCCGAGATCAGCTGACCGGGCGCCAGGTGCCGTCGGGCTGGCGGCAGGCGGTGCCGCGCGCGGTCTGCGGCTGGCCATCGATCCAGATCTGGTGCGTGTAGTCGCGGCATTCGTAGTTGTTGACGCGATAGGCCGGGCCGGGGACGACCTCGCCGCGGGCATTGCCCTGCGACCAGCCGACGGGGGTGCCGGGGCGGCCGGTCTCGAGCGCCTGCACCTGCGCCGCCGCGGCGCGCTGCTGCTGCTGCGCGTCGAGGCTGACACCGATGGCATTGCCGATGAACGCACCGACCAGGCCGCCGGCGATCGTCGCGGCGACCTTGCCGTCGCCCGAGCCGAACTGGTTGCCGACCAGCGCGCCGAGCGCGGCGCCGGAAACGACGCCGACCTGCTGGTTGGTGGGGCCGCCCTGGCAGGATGCCAGCGCGAGGCTGGTCAGGCCGACGACGACGATAGGTGCGAACCGCATGCTGCCTCTCTGATTCTGCGGCGCCGGGGGATGCGCCTTGGTGGTCACTGCCGCCCTTCCTACACCGAGATGGCGGAAATTTGGTTACCGTTCGGTGATGACGGCATGACTTATGCGTCGGCGGCCGGCAGCGTCACCACCGCACGAAGGCCGCCGAGCGGGGCCCGGTCCATCGCGAAGTCGCCGCCATAAAGGCCGGCGAGGTCGGTGACGATCGAAAGGCCGAGGCCGGAGCCCGGCTTGCTCTCGTCGAGCCGGCGTCCGCGCCGCGTCGCCTCGGCCATCTCGGCTTCCGTGAGGCCGGGGCCGTCGTCGTCGACGCGCACGACGATGACCGCATCCTCGCCCTCCCCGCTCCGCTCGACCGTGACCGCGACCCGCGACGCCGCCCATTTGCAGGCATTGTCGACGAGGTTGCCGGTGATCTCCTCGAGATCCTGCTGCTCGCCGCGGAAGCGGGCGCCCGGCGCCACCGTCAGCGCGACCGCGATGCCGCGGTCGCCATGGATGCGGCCCATGGCGCGCACCAGCCGCTCCAGCACAGGCTGCACCTCGGTCACCGCGCCGATCACCTTCGAGCGCGCCGCGATGCGCGCGCGGTCGAGATGGTGGTTGATCTGCATGCGCATGATCTCCGCCTGCTCGATCACCTTCGCCGCGAGCGGGCCGCCGGCGGAGCGCGCCTCGTTGGTGATGACGGAGAGCGGCGTCTTCAGCGCATGGGCGAGATTGCCGACATGGGTGCGTGCCCGCTCGATGATCTCCTGGTTGGAGGCGATGAGCGCGTTGAGTTCGCGCGCGAGCGGCTCCAGTTCGGCCGGGAACGGCCCTTCCAGCCTCTGCTCGCGGCCGGAGCGCATCTCGGAAAGGCTGCGCCGCACGCGGTCGAGCGGTCGCAGGCCAAGGCGAATGAGAACGCCCGTCGCGGCGATCAGCCCGGCGCCGAACACGGCCAGCGTCAGCATCACGCTGGTGCGGAAGGAGCGGATTTCCTGCTCGAGTTCGCTGGCATTGCCGGCGATCAGCACGTCGTAGCGGTGATCGGCGTCGAAGATGATCGTGCGGCTGAGGACGCGCAATTCCTGCCCGTCGGGGCCGGTCATCACGGCCGATTCGACGCCGTCGACCGTCTTCGCGTCGCGGGCCTTGGCGAGGTCGAGCGTGTCGGTCGCGAGCGAGCGCGAGGCGAGCACGACCGGCCCGCCCTCCTGTCGCACCTGCCAGTACCAGCCGGAATAGATGAGCTCGAAGCGCTGTTCGCCGAGATTGCCGGGATCGCCGAGCTGGCCCGGCGTCTGGTTGGCGAGATTGCCGACAAGCGTCTTCAGATAGACCGCGAGCCGCTCGTCGAAGCCGCGCTCCACCGTTTCGCGATAGAGCGCGGTGAGGATCAGCGCCGCGGCGACGAGCGCGATCGCAGCCCAGATGGCGGCGCCGGCGACGAGGCGGAAGGCGAGCGAATCGAGCCGCGGCCGCCAGCCGCGCGCGCCGCCAGTCCTCGGCTGCTTCGTGCCGTCGCTCATGCGCTTTTCGGCGTGACGATCCGGTAGCCGAGCCCGCGCACCGTATCGATGAGATCGGGCGCCACCTTCTTGCGCAGCCTTCCGACAAAGACCTCGATCGTGTTCGAATCGCGGTCGAAGTCCTGGTCGTAGAGATGCTCGATCAGTTCGGTGCGGGACACGACCCGGTCGCGGTGGTGCATCAGATATTCGAGCACCTTGTATTCATGCGAGGTGAGCTTGACCGGATTGCCGTCGACGGTGACGCGGCTCGCCTTGGTGTCGATCCGCACCGGGCCGCATTCGATCTCGTTGGTGGCATGGCCGGCGGCGCGGCGCACCAGCGCGCGGATGCGGGCCAGCACCTCCTCGATATGGAAGGGTTTCGCGACATAGTCGTCGGCGCCGGCGTCGATGCCCTGCACCTTGTCGCTCCAGCGGTCGCGCGCCGTGAGGATCAGCACCGGCATGTTGCGCCCTTCGCGCCGCCAGGCCTCGAGCACGCTGATGCCGTCCATGCGCGGCAGGCCGATATCGAGCACGACCGCGTCATAAGGCTCGGTCTCGCCAAGATAGTGCCCCTCCTCGCCGTCGCGCGCCGTGTCGACCGTATAGCCGGCATTGCGGAAGGCCTCGCCGAGCTGGCGGTTCAAATCGGGATCGTCCTCGACGACGAGAATGCGCATGAGACCTTCCGCTCAGTAGCCGGCGACGGCGCCGCTGCGGGCGTCGATGGTGATCCGCTGCACCTTGCCGCCCTCGCCGAGCACATTGACCACATAGACGAGGCCGCCGCCGCCGCGGCAGAGCTGCGCCGAGACGACGTCGCCCGGAAGGCTGCCCCGCACCTGGCTGAGCGAGATCGCCTCGCCGCTCTGCACCGCCTGCCGTGCCTCGGATTGCGAGAGGCAGCCCTGCGCAAGCGCCGTCCCGGGCAGAAGAAGCCCGATGACGATGATGAGAGGGGAAAGGCGCGGCGAGATCATGGCCGTCCTTCTATCAGACCCGAATGAACGCCGGCTGAACGCTTGCCTAGCGCCCGCCGATCGGCACACGCGCCGCCCAGCGGCCATAGAGCGCGAGCGCCGCGCCGGCCATGGTACCCGCTGCCGTGGCGACGTCCACCAGCATCGAGCGCTCGTCGGGGCCGAGTTCATGGCCAACGGCGAGGCCGATCAGTGGCGCGAGGCCCGCCACCAGCGCGCCCCAGGTGACGCGCGAGTGATACCAGGGCTCGGCATTCACCGCATGCGCAAGGGCCGGATCGCCGGCGATCGCGCTTCGAAGCGATCCGGCGAGCGCGGGCAGCGCCTCGGAGGGGAGCGGCGCGCCGCCACGTCCGGCCGCCGCGGCGACGGCGGGCAGGAGAGCCTCCGCGAGGCGGCCGGCGGCATGATCGTCTTTTCTCATCGCGGGGCTCCGTCTTCATGGGCTGGGGCCGCCACAGCTTCGCCAGGATCGTGGCCGATTCCATGCGGCGCTGGGGGTCGGGGAAGGTGAATGCATCATGCTGAAGGCGATCGTCGTCTCGGCTCTCGGCGGCATCCTGTCGGGGCACTATGTTCGGAACGGCTGGCGGGCCCTGTTCCTGGTCATCGCGCTGATCGGCGCCGAGACCGCCTATGAGGCCGTCCACCACCACTGGTCGGGCCGCCACGACATCGGCGCCTTCGGCGTCCTCGACACGGTCGGAACGGGCGCCGTGCTGGTCGGCGAACTCCTGTCCGGCTGAGGCCAAAAAAAACTTCGAAAAAAATGAGACGGCCGTGGAACCGGGCTCTTCGGCGCGTGTTGTACGGGTGGATCGCACACCGATCCAAACCCGGCCCCACGCCGGTGAGCCCGCCGATCCCCCGACGGCGGGCTCTTTCTTTGTGTGCGGTGCGATCAGCCCTTCCCCTTCATCGATCCGTAACGAATATTGATTCTGCTTCGCGCGGGAATCGCCGCCGGCTGCCGCCGGAGCGCGGTTCGTCATTTCGCTGGGGAGCCATCAATGATGAAGACGACGTTCTGGTGCGCCGCTGTGATCAGCGGCTTCCTGGGCCTTGCGCCCTTCGCGGCGCCGGCCTTCGCAGCCGACGAGGCGCCCAAGCCGATTATCGAGCAGAGCGCGCTGCAGCTCCTGAAGAAGATGAGCGACACGCTCGCTTCGGCGCCGGTGATCCAGCTCGGCGCCATCGATTTCCGCGAGCTGCCGACCTCGCAGGGCCAGATGATCACGGCGATCACGACCTCGGAAGTGATCGCCGAGCGGCCGAACAAGTTCCGCGCCGATGCCGTCGTCAACGGCGCCGACACGACCTTCGTCTATGACGGCAAGACCTTCACCGCCTTCGACCGCACGAAGAACCTCTATGTCACGGCGCCGCTCGCCAGCGGCCAGATCGAGGAATTCTTCAAGAAGCTCGGCGAGGAGCGCGGCATCGAATTCGCGGTCGCCGATTTCCTCTCCGCCGATCCCTATGCGGTGCTGACGAAGAACCTCGTCAACGCCTATGACGCCGGTCCGACGACGATCGACGGCCAGAACGCCAACCATCTCGTTTTCTCGGCGCCCGGCCTCGAATGGCAGCTCTGGCTCGATGCCGGCAACAACCTGCCGATCTTCTATGCCGCCACCTATACCGACGCGCCGCGCGAGCCGCGCTTCATGGTCAATTTCCGCGGCTGGAACCTGTAGGCGACGCCGTCGCCGGAGGCTGTCGCCTGCACGCCGCCCGCCGGCGCGTCGTCGATCGACTTCCTGCCGGTCGGCCAGAA
>CAWZZK010000064.1:0-7114 GCA_963966455.1 Kaistia sp.
ATGGCCCGCAACACCGCGCTTTTGAACGACCTCACGCGCCGATATGGCGGCGCCGGCTTCTGGGCGCTGATCGAGGACGAGAGCCTCATCTGCCTCAACGCCGTCGTGAAGGACGGCGACCTCGACCCCGGCTTCAGGGCCGGCGAGGCGCGGCGCCTTTCCGAGACGCGCGTGCCGCTGGCGCTCTCCCGCCGCGAGGCGGGCTTCGTCCGCGAAGCGGCGGGCGGCCGAGAAACGCTGGTCGTCCCGGTGACCAGCCCGCGCGGCCATGATCTCGGCTGGGTCGGCCTCAGCCTTCGCGAGGGCGCGGCGCTGCCGCCGCCCGAAGCCATCAAATCGTCGATCGACAACATGGCGGCGACGCTGTGACGCGCCACCAGCCCCAGTGATTTCCGAGGAACGTCCTTCCATGGCAACGTCCCATTCCGAACGAAGCGTCCAGCCCTCGCTGGCCAAGAAGCTGACACGGCGGCTCGAAGTCCGCATGGCGCTTCTGACGCTCGCGATCGCCGCGATCCTGTCGCTGCTGTCGCCCTATTTCCTGACGCATTCCAACGTCTTCAACATGCTCGACCAGTCGGTCGTGATCGGCATCATCTCGGTCGGCATGACCTTTGTGATCCTCACGGGCGGCATCGACCTCTCGGTCGGTTCGGTGGCGGGCCTCACGGGCATCATTCTCGGCCTCGCGCTGCAGCAGATGCCGATCGTGCCGGCCATCGGCCTCGCCGTGCTCTGCGGCGCCTTCATCGGCCTCGTCTCGGGCATCCTGATCAACGTCTTCGGGCTCGCCGCCTTCGTCGTCACGCTCGGCGTCATGGCGATCGCCCGCAGCCTCGCCTACATCTTCTCGGGCCAGACGGCGATCTCCAACATCCCGGAGGACATGCAGAACATCGTCTATACGAGCGTTCTCGGCATTCCCTCCAACGTCCTGTTCCTGATCGCCCTTTATCTCCTCGCCTGGGCCTATCTCACCTATACGAAGGGCGGCCGCACGATCTACGCCGTCGGCTCCAACAAGGAAGCCGCGCGGGCGGCGGGCCTCAACACGCTCTTCTATTCGGTCCTGCCCTATGTGCTCTCGGCCGCGCTGTCGGCGGTGGCGATCACCTTCTCGATCAGCCAGCTGCTCTCGGCCGACCCGCTGATGGGCAACCAGATGGAGCTCGACGCCATCGCCGCGGTGGTGATCGGCGGCGCCAGCCTTTATGGCGGCCGCGGCTCGATGATCGGTACCCTGTTCGGCGTCTTCATCATGGTCATGATCCGCAACGGATTGAATCTCATGGGTGTCTCCCCCTTCTGGCAGGGCTCGGCGATCGGCACGATCATCATCGTGGCGCTGCTCGTCGAACGCTTCGTCTCGGCGCGGGTGAGCCGATGAGCACGCCCTCCCTCCCCATCCGCCTCTTCGGGACGGAAGAACCGGTCGCGCCGCTGCGCATCCTCAAGGCCGGCGCGCTGACCGCCGAGTTCGACGCCGGCAATCTCCGCCATATCCGCTTCGGCGGCGTCGAGATCATCCGCGCCGTCTCGTTCATCGTCCGCGACCGCAACTGGGGCACCTACAACCCGGTCCTTTCGAACCTTGTCGTCGACGAGCGGGCGGGCGGTTTCACGGTCAGTTATGACGCGCGCGCCGGCGACGGCCATCAGGCCTTCCGCTTCTCCGCGCGCATCGAGGGCGACAGCGCCGGCAGGCTGGATTTCTCGGCGACGGGCGAGGCCGAGACGGATTTCCTCACCAACCGCACGGGCTTCGTCGTCCTGCACCCCATCGTCGGCGTCTCCGGCGAACCGGTCACCATCGAGCATGCCGACGGCGTGATCGAGGAGGGCCGCTTCCCGGACATCATCGATCCGGTGCAGCCGATCATGAACATCCGCGCGCTGACGCATGAGGCGGCGCCGGGCGTCTCGGTCACGTGCCGGATGGAGGGCGACGTCTACGAGATGGAGGACCAGCGCAACTGGACCGACGCCTCGTACAAGACCTATGTCCGCCCGCTCGCGCTGCCCTGGCCCTATACGATCGCCAAGGGCGACGGCGTCGAGCAGGCGATCCGCCTCACCGTCACCGGTTCCGCCCCGGCCGCGAGCACCGGCAGCGATGCGATCACCGTTGCCGTCGGCGACGTGATCGGCACGGTCCCGCCGCTCGGCCTCGGCCTCGATCCGGGCGAGATCGCCGATACGCTTGCCCATTCCGAGCTTCTGCGCTCCGTCGGCGCGAAACTCCTGGTCGGCTATTACGACCCAGCCAAGGGCCATGACCGCGCGACCCTTTCCGGCATCGCCGAGGCCGCCAAAGCGCTTGGCGCCGAGGCGCGGCTGGAAGCGGTGATCACCTCGGTCGAGGGCTTTGCCGAAGAGATCGCGGCGCTCGGCCGCGTCGTTGCCGACCTCGGCTCGCCCTTTTCGGCCGTGCTCGTTTCGCCGACGCCGGATCTGAAATGCACCCTTCCCGGCGCCGTCTGGCCGCCCGCGCCGCCGCCTCGCGCCCTGTTCGAGGCGGCACGGAAGGCCTTCCCCGGCGTCAGGCTCGGCGGCGGCATGTTCAGCCTCTTCACCGAGCTGAATCGCAAGCGCCCGCCAGTCGATCTCCTCGACTTCGTCTCCTTCACGACGACCGCGACGCTGCATGCCGGCGACGACGCCTCGATCGTCGAGGGCCTCGAATCCCTCCCCGCCATCGCGCTGTCGGCCCGCGCCATCGCCGGCGACAAGCCCTATGCCGTCGGCCCGAGCGCGATCGGCATGCGCATGAATCCCTATGGCGAGGCGCCCTTCGCCAATCCGGGCAATATCCGCCAGGCGATGAACTTCAACGATCCGCGCCAGCGCGGCCTGCTCGGCGCCGCCTTTGCGCTCGGCTATGTCGCCCGCTTCGCCGAAGGCGGCGCCGAGACCGTCATGCTCGGTGGCACGACCGGCGCCTTCGGCCTCGTCTCGGTGCCGCAGGATTGGCCGCAGCCCTGGTTCGAAGGGCGCGGCGGCCTCTTCCCGATGTTCCATGTGCTGCGCGGCCTCGCCCGCCTCGCCGGCCTGCCGCTGCGGCCGGTCGCCGCCTCCGCTTCCATCGAGGGCCTCGCGGCCGAGACGGCGGAGGGTACCGAGCTCTGGCTCGCCAACCGCACCGGCAATTCGGAGACGCTCGCTTTGCCCCGCCCGGCGCGCGACGTCTTCCTGCTCGATGCCGACAGCTTCGTCGCCGCGGCTGAAGATGCGAACGCGCTCGAGACGCTCACCCGCGCCAGCTCCGCCCCCACCATCGCGCTCGGCCCCTATGCCGTCGCCCGCCTCCGTCTCTCCTGAAGCAACCGTCCCCCAAGGATCCTTCCCATGCATGTCCTGATCATCGGAGCCGCCGGCATGGTCGGCCGCAAGCTCACCGAGCGGCTGGTGGCCGATGGCGGCCTCGGCGGCAAGGAGATTGCGCGCCTCACCCTCGCCGACATGTTCGAGCCGGCCGCGCCGGCCGGCTTCGCCGGCAAGGTGACGACGCTGGTCGCCGATCTTTCCGAACCCGGCACCGCCGAGCGCCTCGTCGCTGACCGGCCCGACGTGATTTTCCATCTCGCCGCCATCGTCTCCGGCGAGGCCGAGGCCGATTTCGACAAGGGCTACCGGATCAATCTCGACGGCACGCGCTATCTCTTCGACGCCATCCGCCTCGAAGGCCAGAAGGCGCCCTATCGCCCCCGCGTCGTCTTCACCTCGTCCATCGCCGTTTTCGGCGCGCCCTTCCCGGATGCGATTACGGACGACTTCTTCACGACGCCGCTGACGAGCTATGGCGCGCAGAAGGCGATCGGCGAACTGCTCCTCGCCGATTACACCCGCCGCGGCTTCTTCGACGGCATCGGCATCCGCCTGCCCACCATCTGCATCCGCCCCGGCAAGCCCAACAAGGCGGCGTCCGGCTTCTTCTCCAACATCTTGCGCGAGCCGCTCGCCGGCCACGAAGCCGTGCTGCCGGTCTCGACCGATGTCCGCCACTGGCATGCCTCGCCGCGCGCCGCCGTCGGCTTCCTGAAGCATGCAGCGACGATCGACGGCGACACCGTCGGCCCGCGCCGCAACTTGACCATGCCGGGCCTCTCGGCGACCGTCGGCGAGCAGATCGAGGCGCTCCGCCGCGTCGCCGGCGAGAAGGCCGTGAAGCTGATCCGTCACGAGGAGGATCCGACCATCGTGAAGATCGTCGCCGGCTGGCCGCGCAATTTCGATCCGGCGCGGGCGCTGTCGCTCGGCTTCAAGGCCGACGCGTCCTTCGACGAGATCATCCGTATCCACATCGACGATGAACTCGGCGGCACAATCGGGGCCTGAGCCCCTTCCGGAGAGCTGCGATGAGCGCTGCTGACTTCTTCTCGCTCTCCGGCCGCGTCGCCGCCGTCACCGGCGGCGGCAGCGGCATCGGCCTTGCGAGCGCCGAGGCGCTGGCGGCGGCGGGCGCCCGCGTCGCAGTCATCGACCGCGCCGAGGTCAAGGACGAGACGCTGCCGCGGCTCGGCCCCGGCGCGCTCTCGGTCATCGCCGACGTTGCCGACGAAGCCTCGCTCGAGGCCGCCATCGCCCGGATCGTCGCGACCTGCGGCGCCCTCGACATCCTCATCAACAGCGCCGGCACCGCCATCCGCCGGCCCGCGGTCGAGCTCGCGCTCGCCGACTGGCAGAAAGTGGTCGACGTCAACATGACCGGCACCTTCCTCGCCTGCCGGATCGCGGCGCGTGCCATGATCGCCGGCGGCCGTGGCGGCGCGATCGTCAATGTCTCCTCGATCATGGGCTTCTCGGGCGGCGGCCTCTACCCGAACATTTCCTACCAGACAACCAAGGGCGCGATCGTCAACCTGACCCGCGCGCTCGCCGTCGAATGGGCGGGCGAGGGCATCCGCGTCAATGCCGTGGCGCCGACCTATGTCCGCACGCCCTTCATCGCCCCGCTCACCGCCGATCCCGCGCTCGTCGAGAAGATCGAGGCGATGACGCCGATGCGCCGCCTCGCCGATCCGGAAGAGGTCGCTTCTGCAATCCTCTTCCTGGCCGGGCCGGGTGCGTCCATGATCACCGGCCACACGCTGCCCGTCGATGGCGGCTTCCTCGCGCAATAGCGCCAGCTTCGGAGTTTGAGATGACCGCAACAGGCAGGATCGCGCTCGTGACGGGCGCCGGAACGGGCATCGGGCGGGCCGTCGCGCTCGCGCTGTCCGCCGCCGGCTACAGCCTCGCGGTCACCGGCCGCCGCGTCGAGCCGCTCGAGGAGCTGGCCCGCGAGGCCCCCGGCGAGGTGCTGGTGGCGCCGTCCGACCTGACCGACCCGGCTTCCGTCGATGCGCTGTTCGGCGCGGTCAAGGAGCGGTTCGGCCGGCTCGACGTGCTGTTCAACAATGCCGGCGTCAACGCGCCGCCCGTGAATATCGAGGACCTAGCCTTCGAGCAGTGGAAGGCCGTCATCGACACGAATGTCACCGGCGTCTTCCTCTGCACGCGCGCCGCCTTCCGCATCATGAAGGACCAGTCGCCTCGCGGCGGCCGCATCATCAACAACGGCTCGATCTCCGCCGACCGGCCGCGCCCGAACTCCGCGCCCTACACGGCCTCGAAGCACGCGGTTCTCGGCCTCACCAAGTCGACGGCGCTCGACGGGCGCAAATACGACATCGCCTGCGGCCAGATCGATATCGGCAACACCGAAACGCCGATGGCGGCCAAGATGAAGAGCGGCGTCCTCCAGCCCGACCTCTCGACCAAGGTCGAGCCGACCTTCGACGTGCGCCATGTCGCCGATGCGGTCGTCCACATGGCCGGCCTGCCGCTCGACACCAACATCCTGCAGATGACGATCATGGCGACCAAGATGCCGCTCATCGGCCGCGGCTGATCCCGCATCCGCAGGTCATGTCCGGCGGCGCAGCGCCTCGACCTGCTCGGCCGTGAGCGGACGGATCTGGCGGCCGTCCAGCATCAGATGCAGCCGCGCCGTCTCCTCCAGCTCCTCGGTCGCATACTGCGCCTCGCGCAGTGTTGCGCCCGAGACCACCGGGCCATGATTGGCGAGCAGGACGGCGCTATGCGTCTTCGCCTTCTCGCCGACCGCCAGCGCCAGGCTCTCGTCGCCCGGGGGGTAGTAGGGGATGAGCGGCAGCGAGCCGACCCGCATCACATAATAGGCGGTGAGCGGCGGCAGCACGTCGTCGGGGTCGACATCGGCGAGGATGCTCACCGCGACCGCATGCGTCGAATGAAGATGCACGACGGCACCCGCCCCTGGCCGTTCGCAATACATGCAGCGATGCAGGAAGGCCTCCTTGGTCGGCTTGTCGCCGCCCGTCTGCACCCCCTCGGCCGAAAAGCGCGACAGCCGCGCCGGATCGAGATCGCCCAGCGAGGCATTGGTCGGCGTCATCAAGAGTTCGCCGCTCGGCAGGCGCGCGCTGATATTCCCCGTCGAGCCGAAGGTGAGCCCGCGCTCGAAGATCGAGGCGCCGACGCGGCAGATCTCGTCGCGCAGTCGCGTCTCGTCGCTGATGATCGCGGTCATGCGAGGAAGCTCCAGGCCTTCAGGAAGAAGTCGTCGGCGCCGAAATTGCCGGATTTCAGCGCCAGCGCCACCGGCTTCGCATCGCCGAGGCTGAGCGTCCACGGCACGCCGGGATCGATCTCCGGGCCGATCGCCAGCGCCGCGACGCCGAGCGCCTGAACGACGGCCCCGGAGGTCTCGCCGCCGGCGACGAGAAAGCGCGTGGTGCCCCGCTCGCGAAGGCGGGTGGCGACCGTTGCGAAGAGCTGCTCGACCAGTTCGCCGGCCTTGTCGCGGCCGAGCTTCTCCTGCGCGAGCGCCACCGCCGCCGGCTCGTCGCTCGCATAGACGAGCGCCGGCCCCTCGCCCGCCGCCTCGATGAAGGCGACGACCGTCTCGGCCGTGTCCTTGCCCTTCGCAATCGACAGCGGATCGATCTTGAGCGCCGGCATGCCGGCTTCGATCGCGACCGCCACCTGCCGCCGCGTCGCCGCCGAGCAGGAGCCGGCGAGCACGACCGGCCGGCCTTCCGGCGCCGCGAGGCGGGCCGGGACGCCGCTGCCCGCGATGAGCCCGGCGCGGCGG
>CAWZZK010000065.1:0-7445 GCA_963966455.1 Kaistia sp.
GCGGGCGCTCTCGTCGAGCGCGGCCTGGAGCGGCCGATCATGGCCGTGGCGCTGATCGCCGCGACGGCGGCGCTCGCCTCCGCTCTCGCCGCGGCGGCCTTCACGCGGCGATGAGCCGCGCGCCGGGTCGCCAAGCCATGCCCGCTTTCTGCTAGCATGGAGCGGCTCGGCACGAAGGACTGACTTTATGGCGATGCGGGCTGATGTCGCCGAGGCGCGAGCCCCGGGCAGCGAAACCGCCGCGACATTGTCGCGGCGGCCTTGGCACGTCACGGGCTGGAAGCTGATCTCCAACGTCTTTGTCCGCTTCGTTGCCCATGACGACGCGCTGATCGCCGCCGGCGTCGCGTTCTACAGCTTCCTCGCCGTCTTCCCCGCGCTTGCGATCTTCATCTCGCTCTACGGCCTTCTGTTCGACCTCTCGAACGTCACCAAGCATGCCGCGCAGATCGCCTCGATCCTGCCCGACGAGGCGCGGCCGATCGTGCTCGACTTCCTGACTGGCCTCGCGAAGAAAGGGCCGGCGCAGCTCAACACCGGCCTCATCGTCGCAACCGCAATCGCGCTCTGGTCGGCGCGCGCCGGCGTGGCGGCGCTCATGAGCGGCGTCAATTTCGCCTATGAGGTGCGCGACGATCGCAACATCTTCGTCTCGGTCGGCATCTCGCTGGTGCTGACGATCGGCGCGGTCATCTTCGCGGTGCTGACGCTGTCCGTGATCGCCGCCGTACCGGTCGCGCTGTCGCTGCTGCACGCGCCGAACGCCAACACCGCGACGCTGCTGCTGATCCGCTGGCCGATTCTGGCGCTGATCGCCTTCCTGTCGATCTCGGCGGTCTATTTCGTCGTGCCGCACAGGAAGCCGGGCGGCCCCTGGCGCCGGGCGCGCCGCATGATGCCGGGCGCCATCGCCGCGACGCTGATCTGGCTTCCGGGCTGCTCGCTGTTCTCGTTCTACGTGACGCGGATCGCCGTCTATGACGCGACCTATGGCTCGCTCGGCGGCCCGGTGATCCTGCTGCTCTGGCTCTGGTTCACGGCCCTCGTCGTGCTCGTCGGCGCCGAGATCAACGCCAGCTGGTCGGGCCTCAAGACCCCCAAGCAGCGCCACCAGCCGCCCGAGCCGAACTAATCTGCCTTCGTCCCGGCCTGCCGACCCTGCCGCTTCATCAGCGCGCCGCGGGCGAAGTGCAGGACGACCAGCGAGACCGCGCCGATGGCGAGCGCGATCAGGAGCTTGTGCTCGAGCCCATGCAGGCGGCCGGAATACTCTTCGATCAGCTGGCCGAATAGATAGCCGATCGCCGTGATCAGCGCCGCCCATGCGGCGGCGGCGATGACGTTGAGCAGCGTGTAGAGCAGCGGCGGCACGCCGGCGATGCCGATTGCGATCGGACTGATCGTCCTGACGCCATAGATGAAGCGGAACGAGAGGATGAACAGGACGCGGTGACGGTGGATGAGGTCGAGCACGCGGGCGAAGGCGGGGCGGGCCGACTGGCGCTTTACCAGCCTCGAATCGCGCGCATAACGACCTATATAGTAGAGGATCTGATCGCCGGTCAGCGAGCCGGCGAAAGCGGCGAGGAAGACGCCGGTCGGGTGCAGGACGCCCTGATGGGCCAGGAACCCCGCCGCGAGCAGGACGCTGTCTCCCTCGATGATGACGCCGAGATAGACGACGATCAGGCCATAGCTGGCGAGGAACTGATCGATCCAGTGCATCATCGGCGGCGGTTCCGGTTTCGGCGGCGGGGAGGGCAGCCGGCTCAAGGATCGCCGCTTTGCCGTCCCATGCGCAAGCCGCTTCGCCGGGCATGGGCTCCGCCACCTTGGCGCCGTCTTTCGGCGCTAGGGCAAAAGGTGCAAATCCATCGCAGAAGCAATAGATTAGCCGAACGAATCGTAGCCTGCCCCGCGGCTCTCCTGCCCCGGGTCGGGTCCAACGGGAAAGACTTGATGACCGATATCGCCCGCGACAATGCCTCGGAAGCCTACGGCGCCGATTCCATCAAGGTGCTCAAGGGCTTGGACGCCGTGCGCAAGCGGCCGGGCATGTATATCGGCGATACCGACGACGGGTCGGGCCTGCATCACATGGTCTATGAGGTGGTGGACAACGCCATCGACGAGGCCTTGGCCGGCCATGCCGATCTCGTTTCCGTCACGCTCAATCCCGACGGTTCCTGCACGGTCATCGACAATGGCCGCGGCATTCCGACTGACATCCACACTGGCGAGGGTATTTCGGCGGCCGAGGTCATCATGACCCAGCTGCATGCCGGCGGTAAGTTCGATCAGAATTCCTACAAGGTCTCGGGCGGCCTGCATGGCGTCGGCGTCTCGGTCGTCAACGCGCTGTCGACCTGGTTGCGGCTGAAGATTCGCCGCGGCGGCAAGATCCACGAGATGAGCTTTACCCATGGCGTCGCCGATGCGCCGCTCGCGGTGACCGGAAGCTACGAGTCGCAATCCGTCAGCGGCGTCTATGAGGGGCGCTCGGGCAGCGAGATCACCTTCCTGCCCTCGACCGAGACCTTCAGCCGGACCGAGTTCGATTTCGACACGCTGGAGCACCGGCTGCGCGAGCTCGCCTTCCTGAATTCCGGCGTCCGCATCGTGCTGACCGACCGCCGCGGCGTCGAACCGCGTCGCGAGGAGCTGATCTATGACGGCGGCCTCGAGGCCTTCGTCCGCTATCTCGACCGCGCCAAGCACCCGCTGCTCTCTGGCCCGATCGCCATCAAGTCGGAGCGCGACGGCATCTCTGTCGAGGTCGCGATGTGGTGGAACGACAGCTACCACGAGAACGTGCTCTGCTTCACCAACAACATCCCGCAGCGCGACGGCGGCACCCATCTTGCCGGCTTCCGCGCCGCGCTGACGCGCCAGGTGACCGGCTATGCCGACCGCGAGGGCATCTCGAAGCGCGAGAAGGTCGCGCTGTCGGGCGATGATTGCCGCGAGGGACTGACGGCGGTTCTCTCGGTGAAGGTGCCGGATCCGAAATTCTCCTCGCAGACCAAGGACAAGCTCGTCTCCTCGGAGGTGCGTCCGGTGGTGGAGAGCCTCGTCAACGACCTGCTCGGCCAGTGGTTCGAGGAGCATCCGGGTGAATCGAAGCAGATCGTCTCCAAGGTCGTCGAGGCGGCGACGGCGCGCGAGGCCGCGCGCAAGGCGCGCGAACTGACCCGCCGCAAGGGCGCGCTCGACATCGCCTCGTTGCCCGGCAAGCTCGCCGACTGCCAGGAACGCGATCCGGCGAAGTCCGAACTCTTCATCGTCGAGGGTGACTCGGCAGGCGGCTCCGCCAAGCAGGGCCGCAACCGCGAGAACCAGGCGGTGCTGCCGCTCCGCGGCAAGATCCTCAATGTCGAGCGTGCGCGCTTCGACAAGATGCTCTCGTCCGAGCAGATCGGCATGCTGATCATCGCGCTCGGCACGTCCATCGGGAAGGACGAGTTCGCGCCGGAGAAGCTGCGCTACCACAAGATCATCATCATGACGGACGCCGATGTTGACGGCGCCCATATCCGCACGCTGCTCCTGACCTTCTTCTTCCGCCAGATGCCGGAGCTGATCGAGCGCGGCCATGTCTTCATCGCCCAGCCGCCGCTCTATAAGGTCACCAAGGGCCGTTCGGAGCAGTATCTGAAGAACGAGCGCGCGCTGGAGGACTATCTGATCGAGCAGGGCGTCGACGAGGCGCGGCTCGAACTGCAGGGCGGCGAGGTGCGCGCCGGTGCCGATCTCGCGGCGGTGGTGAACGATGCGCGCCAGGTGAAGCACCTGATCGACGGGCTGCACACGCGCTACGACCGCCGTCTCGTCGAGCAGGCGGCGATCGCCGGCGCGCTCAACGGCGCGGTCATGAACGATCCGGAGCGCGCGCTGGCGGCCGTCAAGACGGTCGCCGAGCGCCTCGACGCCATCTCGGACGAGATCGAGCGCGGCTGGACCGGCACGCTCGGCCGCGACGGCGGCTATCTCTTCGAGCGGGAGGTGCGCGGCGTGCGCGAGGCGGCGATGATCGACGCGGCGCTGATCGACAGCGCCGATGCCCGCAAGCTCGATTCGATCTCGGCCAAGCTGCGCGAGGTCTTCGACACGCCGTCCGTCTACCGACGCAAGGACGCGGAGACGCCGATCTTCGGGCCGCGCTCGCTGCTCGACGCCGTGTTCGCGGCCGGCCGCAAGGGCATCCAGCTGCAGCGCTACAAGGGTCTCGGCGAGATGAACGCGTCGCAGCTCTGGGAAACGACGCTCGACCCCAATGTCCGCTCGCTGCTGCAGGTCCGCATCAAGGAAGCCGACGCCGCGGACGACATCTTCGCCAAGCTGATGGGCGACGAGGTCGAGCCCCGCCGCGACTTCATCCAGGACAACGCGCTGAACGTCGTCAATCTGGACGTCTGAGGCGTCGCGAAAGGGGGCCGGACCGGCCCCCTGCTTCTCCCTACTCCTTCAGGACCGCGAAGCCTTCTTCCGTCAGGGTGTAGGTGTTGACGCGGCCGCGGACGAGGCCGAGCTCGATCAGGCGCTGGACGGCCTTGCCGTCGAGGCCGACATAGGGGCCGGGGCGCGAGACGCGGGCGAGCATCTTCAGTTCCATCGCCGAGAGATCGGCCTTGGTGACGGCGGGCTTGTCGGTGGTCATGTCATTTCTCCTGAAATGGAAGGGACCGCTCAGACGGCGGTGTCCATGAGGCCGCGCTTTTCGAGAAGCGCCGAGGGGTCGGGGTCGCGGCCGCGGAAGGCGCGATAGGCCTCGTCCGGCGTGCGGCGGTTACCGGCGGCGTAGACGAAGTCCTTGAGCTTTCGAGCCGGCTCGGCGGCGAAGATGTCGCCGGCTTCCTCGAAGGCGCGGAAACCGTCGGCGTCGAGCGTCTCAGACCAGAGATAGCTGTAATAGGCCGAGGAATAGCCGTCGCCGGCGAAGACGTGCTGGAAATGCGGCGTGCGGTGGCGCATCACCATCGCCTCCGGCATGCCGATCTCGTCGAGCACGGCCTTCTCGAAGCGGGTCGCGTCGAGGCTCTGCGCCTCTTTCAGGAGATGCAGCTTCATGTCGACCAGCGCCGAGGCGACATATTCGACCGTCGCGAAGCCCTGGTTGAAGCTGCGGCTCGCCTTGAGGCGGCCGATCAGCGCGTCCGGCATGGGCTCGCCCGTCCTATAGTGCACGGCGAAGCGCGACAGGATCTCGGGGCGCTCGAACCAGTGCTCGTAGAGCTGCGACGGGAACTCGACGAAGTCGCGCGCGACATTGGTGCCGGCGATCGAGGGATAGGTGACGTCGGAAAGAAGGCCATGCAGTCCATGGCCGAATTCGTGGAACAGTGTCCGGGCGTCGTCATAGGAGAGGAGCGTCGGGGCGCCGTCGGCGCCCTTCGCGAAATTCATGACATTGACGATGATGGGCCGGATGTCGGCGACCAGCTTCTCCTGGCCGCGATAATCGCTCATCCAGGCGCCGCTGCGCTTCGAGGGACGGCCGAAATAATCGCCGAGGAAGAGACCGACCGGGTCGCCGGCCGCATCCGTCACCTCGAAGACGCGCACGTCCGGATGATAGGCGGGAATGTCCGAGCGCTCGGTGAAGCGGAGGCCGAACAGGCGCGAGGCGGTGTCGAAGGCCGCCTCGATCACCTTGTCGAGCTGCAGGTAGGGCTTCAGCAGCGCCTCGTCGAGATCGAACTCGGCCTTGCGGCGGCGCTCGGAATAGTAGCGCCAGTCCCAGGCGGCGAGCTCGAAATTGCCCCCCTCCGCGCGCACCAGCGCCTGCAGCGCCGCCCGCTCCTCGAGGGCGCGGCTGCGGGCCGGTTCCCAGACCGAGGTCAAAAGCGCCATCGCCGCCTCGGGCGTCTTGGCCATGGAATCGTCGAGCCGGAAATGCGCGAAGCTCTCATAGCCGAGCAACGTCGCCTGCTCGCTGCGCAGCGCGATGGTCTCGGCGATGATGCCGCGATTGTCGGTCTTGCCGGCCTCGCCACGGGCGATCCAGGCGAGGAAGGCCTTCTCGCGCAGGTCGCGGCGGGACGAGAACTGGAGGAAGGGCTCGATCGAGGAGCGCGACAGCGTGATCACGTGCTGGCCCTCGGCGAGCCCGCGGTCGCGCGCCGCCTGTGCCGCGGAGGCGATCAGGAAATCCGGCAGGCCGGCGAGGTCGTCCTCGCCTTCGAGCACCAGCGACCAGCCCTTCTCGTCGGCGAGCACGTTCTGCCCGAAATTGGTGCCGAGCGTCGCGAGGCGCTCCGAGATGGCGGCGAGGCGCTGCTTCACCTCGGCCGGGAGCCCGGCACCCGAGCGGCGGAAGCCGGTATGGTAGCGCTCGAGGACGCGCGCCTGCTCGGCGTCGAGGTCCTTCGGGGCTGCCTTGACGATGGCGTCGATGCGCTGGAACAGCTGTTCGTTCAGGTAGATGGCGCTGCGATGGCGTGAGAGGAGCGGCGCAACCTCGAGCTCGATCGCCTCCAGCGCATCGCTGGTGTGGGCGCCGGTCAGGTTGAAGAACACCGAGGCGACACGGTCCAGAAGCCGGCCGGCGCGCTCCATCGCCTCGACCGTATTGGCGAAGGTCGGCGGCTCGGGATTGTCGGCGATCGCCGCGATCTCACGCTGATGCTCCGCGATCGCCGCCTCGAAGGCCGGGCGGTAATGCTCGGGCCGGATCGCGGCGAAGGGCGGCATGCCGAAGGGCGTCGTCCAGGCGGTGAGAAGCGGATTCTCGTCGGTCATCGCGGATCCTTCGGGCTCGGCAGTCGGGCGGCCACGGGGCCGGCACCGTCACGGGATAGGTATGACGGCTCATGTGACGGCCGCGATTCGCATTATAGAAGGGCGGAAGCAAGACCCCTTCACGATTCGGCGGCCCGATGCCCTCTTCGAAGACCGATGCCCTGACCCTGCTGCCGCCGCCGCGCGTTCTCGTCGTCGGCGATGTCATGACCGACATTCTCGTGCGTCCGGAGGGGCCGATCATTCCCGGTTCCGACCGGCGCGCGAAGATCGGCGTGCTGCCCGGCGGCTCGGCCTGCAACCAGGCGGCCTGGCTCGCTCATCGCGGCGTGCCGGTCGCTCTCGCCGGCAAGGTCGGCCGCCGCGACGCGGAGGAGCAGGCGCGGGCGCTCGCCGCCGCGGGCGTCACGCCCCGTCTCGGCATAGACGAGACCCGCGAGACCGGCATGCTGGTCGCGATCATCTCGGAGGGCGGCGAGCGCTCCTTCCTGACCGACCGCGGCGCCAACGACTCGCTTTCCAACGACGATCTGCCCTTTTCCATGCTCGCCGGGCTCGATCTGCTGCATGTCTCCGGCTATGCGCTGGTCGCGCCGGGGCCGCGCGCGGCAGTGATGTCGCTGATGGCGGTGGCGCGGGCGCGCGGCATCGCGGTGACGGTCGATCCGTCCTCGGTCGGCTTCCTGGAAGAGGTCGGCCGCGACAAT
>CAWZZK010000066.1:0-4640 GCA_963966455.1 Kaistia sp.
GATCCGCCGGTTCTCGGGCCTCTCCTCGGCAAGATCGACGAGCGCCGCCGCCTGCGCGGCCACGAAGGCGATGCGCTCGCCGCGGCGCTGGAGGCGAAAGGTCTGGCGGTCCGCGCGATCCATGTGACGAGCCCCAAGAACGGCGAGGCCGCAGCGTTTCTCGCCGATGCGATGCGTGAGACGCCGCCCGCTGTGGTGATCAACGGCACGGCCTTCGCGTTGTCGGCGCCCGGCCGCCGCGCGGCGCCGACCGTTTTCGATACGCCGGGCCGGCCGGTGCTCCAGGTCGTCTTCGCCGGCACGACCCGGGAAGCCTGGGCGCAATCGGCGCGCGGGCGTTCGCCGCGCGACATGTTCAAGAATGTCGTGCGGCCCGCGGGCGACGGCCGCATCCAGACGCGGGCGGTCTCGTTCAAGGAGGAACTGCCTGCCGATCCGCTCGTCGACAGCCGCATCGTCGCCTACCGCGCAGACCACGAGCGCATCGCCTTCGTGGCCGCGCAGGCGGCGGCGCTCGTCGATCTTGCCGAGGAGAGGCCCGAGAACCGGCGGATCGGGATCATCCTGTCCAACTATCCCGGCCGCGACGGCCGCTTCGGTAACGCCGTCGGCCTCGACACCGGCGAGAGTTGCGTTCGGATCATCCATGCGCTGGCCGGCGAGGGCTACGATGTCGGCGCCTTGCCGAAGGATGGCGCCGCGCTGATGGCAATGCTCTCGGCGGCGGAACGGGGGAGCCGGGGAGAGCAGGGCGCAGGCGAGGCCGCTTTCCTGCCGCTTTCCGACTATCTCGCCTTTCACGACGCCCTGCCGGCGGCGTTGCGCCAGCAACTGGCCGATCGCTGGGGCACGCCCGCGGCCGATCCGTTCTTCGCCGATGGCGGCTTCAGACTGGCGCTCCTCCGCTTCGGCAATCTCGTCGTCGGCGTGCAGCCGACCCGCGGCCATGGGCTCGACGCGAAGGCGAGCTATCACGATCCGAACCTCCCGCCGCCGCATCACTATCTCGCCTTCCATGCCTGGCTGCGGATGGCCTTCCGCGCCCATGCACTGGTCCAGCTCGGCAAGCATGGCAATCTCGAATGGCTGCCGGGCAAGGCGGTCGGGCTCTCGGCGGATTGCTGGCCGGAAGCGGTGCTGGGGCCGATGCCGCTCGTCTATCCCTTCATCGTCAATGACCCCGGGGAGGGCGCTCAGGCGAAGCGGCGCAGCGCGGCGGTCATCATCGACCACCTGATGCCGCCGCTCGCGCGGGCCGAGGCGCATGGTCCCTTCGCCGAGCTCGAAACGCTGATCGACGAGTATCACCTCGCGCTCGGCGCCGATCCGCGCCGGCGCGATGACCTGGAGCGCGACATCCTCGACCGAGCCGCCCGTCATGGCATCGACCGCGATCTCTCGATCGGCGGGGCGGATGCCGGCGAGGCGTTGAGAGCCATCGATGCGCATCTTTGCGACATCAAGGAAATGCAGATCCGCGACGGCCTGCATGTGCTCGGCGCCGGCCCGGCGGCGAGCGCGCGCATCGAGACGCTCGCGGCCATCGCCCGCATTCCCCGCACCGGCGGCCGGCCGGCCGATGCATCGCTGGTCCGGGCGATCGCCGACGATCTCGGCCTTTGGGGCTTCGATCCGCTGCTGCCGGACCGAGCGGCGACCTGGATCGGGCCGAAGCCTGAGAGTCTCGCCGCGCTCGACGCCGCACCTTGGCGGACGGAAAGCGACGGGGCCGAGCGCATCGAGACGTTGGCGCGGCGGTGTATCGAGGATGCCCTCGCCGGAACGCTGCCGAGCGAGACCGGGGCGGCGACGCGCGCCGTACTCGATTTCATCGTCGCGGAACTGGTCCCGGCGCTGGATCGCTCGGGGGCCGACGAGATGAGCGGCCTTATCGCCGCCCTGGATGGTCGCTTCGTGCCGCCCGGCCCGGCAGGTTCGCCCTCGCGCGGCCGGCCCGACGCGCTGCCGACGGGGCGCAATTTCTATACGGTCGATACCCGCGCCGTGCCGACCGAGGCGGCATGGCGGATCGGGCGCAAGGCCGCCGAGGCGCTGGTGATGCGCTATCTGCAGGACGAGGGCACGTGGCCGCGTTCGATGGCGCTGACGGTCTGGGGCACGTCGAACATGCGAACCGGCGGCGACGACATCGCCGAGGTGCTGGCGCTGATCGGCGCCGAGCCGGTCTGGGAAGCGGGAACGGGCCGCGTGACGGGCTTCCGCATCCTCACGCTCGCCGAGCTCAAGCGGCCGCGGGTCGATGTCACGCTGCGCATTTCGGGCCTTTTCCGCGATGCATTCCCGGAGCAGATCGACCTCATCGATTCCGCGATCCGCGCCGTGGCGGCGCGCGACGAGCCCGACGATGCGAACCCGCTCGCCGCGGCCCGCAGAAAGGGTGAGGCTGCGGCGCGCATCTTCGGCGCCGCGCCCGGCGCTTATGGCTCGGGCATCGAGGCGACGATGGCGCTCGGCGCCTGGGAGAGCCGGACCGATCTCGCAGAAGTCTTTCTCGGCGCCAGCGGCCATGCCTATGGCGGCGGCCAGGACGGCGCCGACGCCGCCGAGGCGCTGCGCGCACGACTTTCCGCGATCGATCTCGTCGTCCAGAACCAGGACAATCGCGAGCACGACATCCTCGACAGCGACGAGTATCACCAGCATCAGGGCGGTCTGGCGCTCGCCGCCGAACACCTCTCCGGCAGAGCGCCGCGCCTCTATCACGGCGATCATGCGCTGCCCGAGCAGCCCGTCATCCGGCCGTTGACGGAGGAGATCGGCCGTGTCGTGCGAGGACGGGCAACCAATCCGAAATGGATCGAAGGCGTCATGCGGCACGGTTTTCGCGGCGCGGCCGAGATGGCCGCCACTGTCGATTATCTCGCCGGATACGCCGCGACGACCCATGCCGTCGGCGACTACCATTTCGACGCGCTGTTCGACGCCTATCTGGCCGACGAGCGCGTCGCGGACTTCATCGCCGAGGCGAACCCCGCCGCCTTCGCGGCGATGCTGCGCCGTTTCGAGGACTGCCTGACGCGCGGCCTCTGGTTGCCGCGCAGGAACAGCTCGGCGCGCCGCCTGGCCGAACTCTCGGCGCGCGCCGGCGAGCCTATCAAGGAGGATGCATGAGCGAGGACGAAGTCGAACCCGGCGCCGAATCTGCGGCTGGCGCTGCGCTGGACCCGGATGCCCGTCATGCCGAGAAGATGCGCAAGAAGAAGGCGGTGCGCGACAAGATCCTTGCGACCAAGACGGTCGAGAAGGGTCTCATCATCGTCCACACCGGCAAGGGCAAGGGCAAGTCGACCGCGGCCTTCGGCATGGTCTTCCGCAGCCTCGGCTACGGACTGCCGGTCGCCGTGATCCAGTTCGTCAAGGGCGCCTGGGAGACCGGCGAGCGGTTCGCGCTGGAGCGTTTCGGCGAACTCGTCTCGATCAACGCGATGGGCGAGGGCTTCACCTGGGAGACGCAGGACCGCCAGCGCGACATCGCCGCCGCCCGCAATGCCTGGGAAACGGCCAAGAATCTGATCCGCGCCGGCGAGCACCATCTCGTGCTGCTCGACGAACTCAACATCGTGCTGCGCTACGATTATTTGCCGCTTCAGGAGGTGCTCGACTTCCTCGCCACCGAGAAGCCGCCGCATGTCCATGTGGTCATCACCGGCCGCAACGCGCCCGACGCGCTGATCGAGATCGCCGATCTCGTCACCGAGATGGAGATGATCAAGCATCCGTTCCGCTCTGGCGTGAAGGCGCAGAAGGGCATCGAGTTTTGAGGTGCGGCGCAGCCCGGAGCCTTCCATGACCCCCGCCGTGATGTTCCAGGGCACGGGCTCCAATGTCGGCAAGTCGACCATTGTCGCGGGGCTGGCGCGACTACTCGTGCGGCGTGGCCTCCGCGTCGCGCCGTTCAAGCCGCAGAACATGTCGAACAACGCCGCCGTCACCGCCGATAGCGGCGAGATCGGGCGGGCGCAGGCGCTGCAGGCGCGCGCCGCGCGCCGGCCGGCCAGCGTTCACATGAACCCCGTGCTCCTGAAGCCCGAAAGCGAGACTGGCTCGCAGGTGATCGTTCAGGGCCGCCGCATCGGCACCATGCGGGCGCGGGAATTCGGCAGCCGCAAGCATGAACTCCTACCGAAGGTGCTCGAGAGCTACGCGCTCCTCGCCGCCGATGCCGATATCGTCCTAGTCGAGGGCGCCGGCAGCCCGGCCGAGATCAACCTCCGCGGCGGCGACATCGCGAATATGGGATTCGCGGAGGCGGCCGACCTGCCGGTCATTCTCGTCGGCGACATCGATCGCGGCGGGGTGATCGCGAGCCTTGTCGGCACGCGCGCCGTGCTGCCGCGCGGAGACCGCGACCGGATCGAGGGCTTCATCGTCAACCGCTTCCGCGGCGATCCTTCCCTGTTCGACGAAGGCGAGCGCGCCATCGCCACCGCCACAGGCTGGGCCGCGCTCGGCGTCGTTCCCTGGTTCGCCGATGCGGGGAGGCTGCCTGCAGAGGACATCCTCGATCTCGCGCGGCATGAGCGCAGGACCGGCGGCCGTGTCGTGATCGCCGTGCCCCGCCTGCCGCGCATCGCCAATTTCGATGATCTCGACCCGCTGGCCCAGGAAGAGGGCGTCGA
>CAWZZK010000067.1:0-10723 GCA_963966455.1 Kaistia sp.
CGTCAATGAAGCGACCGGTATCGGTGTTGCGCTTGGTCCAGGTGTCCGTCTTTGGTTTATGCACCTGCGACCGGTCGCGGACAGCACCATTGCGGTGCCCGTCACCTTTCGGAGGATTGGTGGCCATATCGTCTGCCTTTCACACCAAGGCCAAGGCTCCGCTCGACTCGTGAGACCCAATCTTCCATATTCCGTGTGTCAGCAGCGGACGGAGGCTTAGGTCTGCGTTCGTCGCCCGCCAGTACCTTGACCGGAACTTCGCGGGTATGGGCCGGGGCATTGCTCCGGCCTTTTTCGTTACAGGCCCCCCGCTTCGCGACCCTCGATGTTGCCATGCCGAGCCGCCTCCACATGTTGCCTGAATGTTCTTCTCAACAGTCCCGGACGCTCGGAGCGTCCGGGTAGTAGGTTTGTGGCACCTTCCATTGCCCTCCACCGGGCAGGACAACGGAAGACCGGCGTCGTCTAGATCATCATTCCACGCTTCGCCCGACTTCCGAGAAGCGTAACCTTGCCCCTTCTAGATCCTCTTAGCTGCACCCGCTCGTGCCGCCGCAGGTGTCGCATTTCAGGCAGGTGCCGTTGCGCACCATCGTGAAGTTTCCGCATTCGGTGCAGCTTTCGCCCTCATAGCCTTTCATGCGGGCGATCGCGGCCTGTTCAGCGTTGGAGGCCTTGGGCTGCGCCGTCGCGGCGGGCTCGATGATGCCGACCGTCGTCTCGGTGATGGTCTCCGTCTCGGTGACGACGTCGCGCTTGAAGGCGAGGGCGGTGGCGCCGCCGATGCCGCTCGTGCGCAGCGAGGTCACGGTCGAGGCGGTGACCGCGGGCGTCGCGCTCGCGCCCTTCGATTCGCCGGGCCGCTCGATGAGCTTGAAGCGCTCGGTCTTGCCGCGGACGAGGCCGTGGCTCACCGGCGCCGGACGCTGCGTCGGCTGGTCGCCGCCGCCGAGCGTCGTGGCGTTGTTGTCCTCCGGCACGACATGGGCGAGGTCGTTGCGGCCGAGATAGGAGACGGCGAGCTCGCGGAAGACATAGTCGAGGATCGAGGTCGCGTTCTTGATCGCCTCGTTGCCGGTGACCATGCCGGCCGGCTCGAAGCGGGTGAACACGAAGGCCTCGACATACTCCTCGAGCGGCACGCCATATTGCAGGCCGAGCGAGATGGCGATGGCGAAGTTGTTCATCATCGCACGGAAGGCGGCGCCTTCCTTGTGCATGTCGATGAAGATCTCGCCGAGCCGGCCATCGCGATATTCGCCGGTGTGCAGATAGACCTTGTGGCCGCCGACATTGGCCTTCTGGGTGTAGCCGGTGCGGCGGTCGGGCATCTTCTCGCGCCGGCGAACCTCGCGCTCGACGATCCGCTCCACGATGCGCTCGGCGATCTGCTCGGCGCGCTGCGCCGCGGGCTTCGCCACCAGCGCCTCGACCGCCTCTTCAGCGTCTTCCTCGTCATCGGCGAGGATCTGCGAGTTCAGAGGCTGCGAGAGCTTCGAGCCGTCGCGATAGAGCGCGTTGGCCTTCAGCGCCAGCTTCCACGACAGCATATAGGCGTTCTTCGCGTCCTCGACGGTCGCGTCGTTCGGCATGTTGATCGTCTTGGAGATGGCGCCCGAGATGAAGGGCTGCGCCGCCGCCATCATGCGGATATGGCTCTCGACCGAGAGGAAGCGCTTGCCGAGCTTGCCGCAGGGATTGGCGCAGTCGAACACCGCATAGTGCTCGAGCTTCAGATGCGGCGCGCCTTCGAGGGTCATCGCGCCGCAGACATGGATGTTGGCGGCCTCGATGTCCTTCCTGGAGAAGCCGAGCGCCGGCAGCATCTCGAAAGCCGGGTCGTTCAGCTGCGCATCGGTGAAGCCGAGCGCCTGCTTGGCGAATTCCTCGCCGAGCGACCACTTGTTGAACACGAACTTGATGTCGAAGGCCGAGGCCAGCGAGCCTTCGAGCTTCTCCAGCACCTCGTCGGTGAAGCCCTTCGCCTTGAGGCTCGTATGGTTGACGCCGGGCGCCTGGCGCAGCGAGGCGTGACCGACGGCATAGGCCTCGATCTCGGCGATCTGGTGCTCGGCATAGCCGAGCGAGCGCAGCGCCTCCGGCACGGCGCGGTTGATGATCTTGAAATAGCCGCCGCCGGCCAGCTTCTTGAACTTCACCAGCGCAAAATCGGGCTCGATCCCGGTCGTGTCGCAATCCATGACGAGGCCAATCGTGCCCGTCGGCGCGATCACCGTCGCCTGCGCGTTGCGATAGCCGTGCTGCTCGCCGAGCGAGAGCGCCTGATCCCAGGCCGCGCGGGCGGCGTCGGAGAGGCGCTTGTCCTTGAGCGAGCCATGGTCGAGCGGCACCGGGAAGGTCGAGAGACCCTCATAGCCCGTGGTCTCGGCATGGGCGGCGCGGCGATGGTTGCGGATGACGCGCAGCATGTGGTCGCGGTTCTTCGCAAAGCCCGGGAAGGGACCCTGCTCCTTGGCCATCTCGGCAGAGGTCGCATAGGCAGTGCCGGTCATGATCGCCGTCAGCGCGCCGCAGATGGCCCGGCCTTCGGTCGAGTCATACGGGATGCCCGAGGTCATCAGGAGACCGCCGATATTGGCATAGCCGAGGCCGAGCGTGCGGAACTGGTAGGAAAGCTCGGCGATCTCCTTCGACGGGAACTGCGCCATCAGGACCGAGATCTCGAGCACGACGGTCCACAGCCGGCAGGCATGGATATAGCGCTCGACATCGAAGGCGCCGTCGGCATTGCGGAACTGCAGCAGGTTCAGCGAGGCGAGATTGCAGGCCGTGTCGTCGAGGAACATGTATTCCGAGCACGGATTGGAGGCGTTGATGCGCCCCGAGGCCGGGCTGGTATGCCACTCGTTCATGGTGGTGTTGAAGTGGAGGCCGGGATCGGCCGAGGCCCAGGCGGCGTGGCCGATCTGCTCCCAGAGGTCGCGCGCCTTCAGCGTCTTCGCCAGCTTGCCGTCGGTGCGGCGGATCAGCTTCCAGTCGCCATCCGTCTCGACCGCGCGCAGGAACTCGTCGGTGATCGAGACCGAGTTGTTCGAGTTCTGGCCCGAAACCGTGAGATAGGCCTCCGAATCCCAGTCGGTGTCGTAGACCGGGAATTCGATGTCGGTGTAGCCCTGCTTGGCGAACTGGATGACGCGCAGGATGTAGTTCTGCGGCACCAGCGCCTTCTTGGCGGCGCGGATCTCGCGCTTCAGCGCCGGGTTCTTGGCGGGATCGTAGCAGTCGTCGCCCGAGCCCTCGCAGTTCACGCAGGCCTTCATGATGGCCTTCAGGTGCTGCGCATTGATCTTGGAGCCGGTGACGAGCGCCGCGACCTTCTGCTCCTCATGCACCTTCCAGTTGATGTATTTCTCGATGTCGGGATGGTCGGCGTCGACCACGACCATCTTGGCGGCGCGGCGCGTCGTGCCGCCCGACTTGATGGCGCCCGCGGCGCGGTCGCCGATCTTGAGGAAGCTCATCAGGCCCGAGGAGCGGCCGCCGCCGGAGAGCTTTTCGCCCTCGCCGCGCAGGCGCGAGAAATTCGAGCCGGTGCCGGAGCCATACTTGAACAGGCGCGCCTCGCGCACCCACAGGTCCATGATGCCGCCCTCGTTGACGAGGTCGTCCGAGACCGACTGGATGAAGCAGGCATGCGGCTGCGGATGCTCATAGGCGGTCTTGGAGCGCGTCAGCTTGCCGGTCTTGTAGTCGACATAGAAATGGCCCTGGCTCGGACCGTCGATGCCATAGGCCCAGTGCAGGCCGGTGTTGAACCACTGCGGCGAGTTCGGCGCGACGCGCTGCGTCGCCAGCATGAAGCGGTGCTCGTCGAAGAAGGCCTGGGCGTCCTCCTCGGTGTCGAAATAGCCGCCCTTCCAGCCCCAATAGGTCCAGGTTCCGGCGAGGCGATCGAAGACCTGCCGCGAATCGGTCTCGCCCACGAAGCGTTCCGCCTCGGGGAGGCTCGCGAGCGCCTTCTCGTCGGCGACCGAGCGCCAGAGGAAGGAGGGGACGTCGTTCTCCTCGACCCGCTTCAGCCGCGCGGGGACGCCGGCCTTGCGGAAATACTTCTGCGCGATGATGTCGCTCGCCACCTGGCTCCAGCTGGCGGGGACCTCGATGCCTTCGAGGCGGAACACGACCGAGCCGTCCGGATTGCGGATTTCGCTCTTGGTCGTCCGGAATTCGATCCCGGCATAGGCCGACTGACCCGAGGTGGTGAAGCGCCGTTCGATCCGCATCCGCTTTCGTCCCTTGCTCCGGCGCCTGCCCAGCCGCGCCGTCGGCCCGATGGCCGAAGTCCGTTCTGCTTAACGGGTCACGGGTGATAAGGCTCCCCGTGCACCGTCATCATCTTGTGGATGAGTATCGGAGATACCCCTAAATATAGGGTTACCGAGCCCATCCGGCCACAAAAAAGCAGGCGTCCGAACACAGCGCATAAGGGAGCGCTGCGTGAAGCGTACGCCTGCTTCGCGCTTGAAACCACATGTCTTGAGGGGTTTTGGCCCTCGACGCCCAACCGGCCCGCGGGGGCGTCGTTTACGAGTTGGAAGCTATTCCGAGTCTCGCGGCAGGGTCAAGGAATAGTGGTGCCCGAAGCTTGGGCGGCTACATGTCGTGTGTGCTGCGCAATCCGTCAGGCACGAGGCGGGCGATCTGGGGATCATTGCGCGACAGCGCGCGCGAAGCCGAGACGGGACAAGGGCTTGCAGCAACGACACGCGCTGCGGACGCTGTGGATGAGCGGTGCGCAGCCGCCGTCACGGCGCCGTCATATGGCGTTTTGATGTCCACAGGATCGGTGGATCGCGCGAGGTAAGGGCGGCGCCGCGGCATGGCTCAGCCCACCAGCGAGTGTCGATCTGCTAGATTGCTATGCATCCTACGGTAGCATAGCATAGCGGCGTATTGTGTGTCGGGGGGCGCAAATGACAATCCGAGCGGCAACCGCGTTGGGACTCGCTGTCCTCGTTGCAGGGTGTGCCTATCAACCGCGGCAGGTCGCGGACCCAGGCGAGATCACGCTCGACAGCGCCCTCATGCAACTGGCCAACGGTCTCAACAATATGAGAGACCAAACACGCGCGCGCGACAAACTCGGACTGATTGTCGATGAGGCCGAGGTAACGCTCAATATCAGCGCGAAGGCCACGAAAGAGGGACAACTTACGCTCAGCGCAAGTCAGATACCAATCGCGAGTGGTCTGTTGGGCCTTACGGCGTCGGAGAAACTGTCGAACGAAGGCACGCGCGGCAATACGATTGTGATTCGCTTCAAGAACATTGCCACTGCCGATCTCTCCAAAGGAGACCGTCGTCTGCTGGACGACTGCTTCGGAAACAAGCCGCCGAAAACCTGCTCGTTTATATTGCTGACGAAACCGCCGCTCCACGAGCGCGATTGACGCTCTGCAAGGGAGCCTCCTCGTTTACGGCGTCCAGGCGTCGTAGTCGCCCGTCACGCGCGGACGGTGATCGGCGCCGACGATCGAGCCCTTGGGGCGGTAGGCGTTGGGGGTGCCGGTCGGGTTCTGGCGGTGTGGCTTCTGCCACTCGCGCGGCTTGTAGCTCTGCTGCGAGGGCGGGGTATCGGTGCGGTGATGCATCCAGCCGTGCCAGCCGGTCGGGATCTTCGACGCCTCGGCATAGCCGCTATAGATCACCCAGCGACGCTCCGCGAAGCCGCCCGCGGTCTGCGACTTGTCGGGTGCGCGGTAATAGGTGTTGCCGAACTCGTCCGTGCCGACCTTCTCGCCCTTGCGCCAGGTGTAGAAGCGCGTGCCCATGGTCTGGCCGTTCCACCAGGTGAAGAGTTCGGTCAGGAACCAGCCCATTTCGGCACCCATGTCTTGCAACGATCGCGATGACTTATGCCGCTCCCGGCGGCGCAAGTCAAAGGCGGTCGCGGCTGGCAGGCGCCTCGTCTCGCTGTTTGCGATCATCGGTCGCGCCTCGACCGACCCGGCATGGCAGGCATGCCAAAAAAACATATCGCCTACGAATAAATCGTGTGCGATATAAAGCGCAGCGGCGCATTGCTGCATCAGTCTCGGGAGATATGTGATGAAGGTTCTCTATCATACGGCCGCGACGGCGACGGGCGGCGGTCGCGACGGCCGCACCCGCAGCGAGGACGGCGAGCTCGACCTGCAGCTCGTCGTGCCGCGCGAGCTCGGCGGCCCCGGCGGTCCCGGCGCCAATCCGGAGAAGCTGTTCGCGGCCGGCTATGCCGCCTGCTTCCTTGGCGCGCTGCGCTATGTCGCCGGCCAGCAGAAGGTGACGCTCGGCAGCGACGTCACCGTGACGGCCAAGGTCGGCATCGGCCCGCGCGACGACGGTACCGGCTTCGGCCTCGACGTGGCGCTCGACGTCGCCATTCCCAGCGTCGAGCGGGCGGTGGCGGAGGATCTCGTCGCGCGCGCCCATGTTGTCTGCCCCTATTCGCATGCGACGCGCGGCAGCCTGGACGTCCGCCTGACGGTCCTCTGACCAGACGGGACGACCAACGAAAAGGGCCCGGCGCTCGGCGCCGGGCCCTTTGTCATTCAGAAGCGGAAGCGGACGGGCGTCAGCTCGAGCGGCGGCGCCACCAGCCCACGCGCTTCGGACGATTGTCCTCCTCGGTCGTGTCGGACACCGGATCGCTTGGCGCATCGGCGGGCACCACCGACTCGTCGGGCTCCTGCGGGCCTTCGACGGCCTCGATCGTGTCCTCGTCGATGACGCGGAGATCCGAGGTCTCGTCCTCGGGCTCGTCGTCCTCGTCGTCGCCGACTTCCGGCATGTCGAGTTCGGCTTCGTCCTCGATCGGATCGAGCAGCGGCGCCTCATATTCGGCCATGTCGGCAACCGGAACGTCGCGGGCGACCAGACGCTCGCCGGCATCCTCGGGGTCGATGTCGCGGATGCCTTCCGGCTCGTCCTCGACAAAGCCGCTGGACTGGACCTCGCCGGTCTCGTCGAGCTCGAGCCGAACGGCGACCTCTTCGCTCGAGGCTTCCGCGACCACGGCCTGCTCGCCATCGCCATCGCCTGCGGCAATGGCGACGGCCGCGCCTTCGGTTTCGGCTCCCTGCTCGGTCTCGGTCGTGCCATCCTCGCGGCGGCCGCGACGGCCACCCCGGCGGCCGCGGCGGCGGCGGCGCTTGTGCTCGCCATTCTCGCCGTTCTCGCCGTCGCCCTCGGGCCGCGCCGTGCCGTCGCCGGCCTCGTCGCCTTCCTCGCCAGCCTCGTCGGCTTCCCCGGCCTCGCCGGATTCGTCGGACGCGGACGTCTCGCGGGCGTCCTCGCCGTTGCCGGCCTCGTCATGGCCCTCGCGATCGCCACCACGGCGGCGGCGGCGACGACGACGCTTGCGGCGCGCGCCGCCTTCGTCCTGGCTCTCGGAGGCGGGACGCTCGGCCTCTGTCTCCTCCTCGTCCGTCTCGACCTCGTCCTCGATCTCCTCGTCGACCGGCTCGATCGAATCGGGCTGCACGATCGCACGCGCGACCGGCGCCAGCGGCACCTCGCGCGGCGTCACGGGCTCGCCGCGCTCCAGCGTGTAATGGGCGGCGGAGGTGACGCCGTCATCGGCGAGCACGGTGATCGAGATGCCGAAGCGCTCCTCGATCTCGGCGAGATGGCCGCGCTTCTGGTTGAGGATATAGAGCGCGACAGCGGTGCGGGTGCGGATGATGAGGTCGTGCGTCGCGCCCTTGAGCAGCGTGTCCTCGACCGAGCGCAGGACATGCAGCGCCACGGAGGCCGGCGCTCGGACATGGCCGGTGCCATGGCAATGCGGGCAGACCTCCATCGAGCTTTCGACGACACCGGTACGGATGCGCTGGCGCGACATCTCCATGAGGCCGAAATGCGAGATCCGGCCGACCTGGATGCGCGCTCGGTCGTTCTTCAGCGCCGCCTTCAGCTTGTTCTCGACCGCGCGGTTGTTCCGCTTCTCCTCCATGTCGATGAAATCGATCACGATGAGGCCGGCGAGATCGCGCAGGCGGAGCTGGCGGGCGACCTCTTCGGCCGCCTCGAGATTGGTCTGGTAGGCCGTGTCCTCGATATTGTGCTCGCGCGTCGAGCGTCCCGAGTTGACGTCAATGGCGACCAGCGCCTCGGTCTGGTTGATGACGAGATAGCCGCCCGACTTCAGCGTCACCTGCGGCGAGAACATCGCGTCGAGCTGCGCCTCGACGCTGTAGCGCGCGAAGATCGGCTGCGTCTCGCGGTAGGGCTGGACGTTCTTGGCATGGCTCGGCATGAGCATGCGCATGAAGTCCTTCGCCTCGCGATAGCCTTCCTCGCCGGCGACGAGGACCTCGTCGATGTCCTTGTTGTAGAGATCGCGGATCGACCGCTTGATGAGGCTGCCTTCCTCATAGACGAGGGTCGGCGCCGAGGAGCGCAGCGTCAGTTCGCGCACATTCTCCCAGAGCCGCAGCAGATATTCGAAGTCGCGCTTGACCTCGGCCTTGGTGCGCGTCGCGCCGGCCGTGCGCAGGATGACGCCCATCCCCTCCGGCACGTCGAGATCCTGCGCGACTTCCTTGAGGCGCTTGCGATCGGCGGTGTTGGTGATCTTGCGCGAGATGCCGCCACCGCGCGCCGTGTTCGGCATCAGCACGGAATAGCGGCCGGCGAGCGAGAGATAGGTGGTGAGGGCGGCGCCCTTGTTGCCGCGCTCTTCCTTGACAACCTGGACGAGCAGCACCTGGCGACGCTTGATGACTTCCTGGATCTTGTACTGGCGGGCGCGGGCGCGGCGACGCTCCGGGAGCTCCTCGAGGGCATCCTCGGCGCCGACGGACTCGACGGCGTCCTCCGGGTTTTCCTCTTCCTCCTCGTCGTGCCCGATCTCCTCGACGCTGTGGTCGGAGGGAGGAGCCTCGAGATGGGAGAAGCTGTCGGCGCTGTCATCCGGAGGACCATTGTCCTCGACGGCTTCGGTTTCGCCCTCGGCCGCCTCGGCGGCTGCGACCGGGGCTGCCGTTTCGGGCGCCTCGCCAGTCTGTTCGGGCGGGGCCTCGGACGACTGAGCCTCGCCCTCGGCGGAAGCCGCCGTCTCCTCGCCATTTTCGGCAGGCTCGGCGCTGACACGCTCGGCGGGCCGCGCGGCGGGGCGGTTCTTCTGCGAGCGGCGGGCGGCCTGGCGCGCGGCGCGCTCCTCGGCCTCGCGCTCTTCCTGCTCCTCGGCCTCGATCAACGCCTGCCGATCGGCGACGGGGATCTGGTAGTAGTCGGGATGGATTTCGGAGAAGGCGAGGAAGCCGTGGCGGTTGCCGCCATATTCGACGAAGGCCGCCTGAAGCGAGGGTTCGACCCGGGTTACCTTGGCGAGATAGATATTGCCGCGCAGCTGCTTGCGCGAGGCGGATTCGAAGTCGAACTCCTCGACGCGGTTGCCGCGGACCACCACGACCCGGGTCTCCTCCGGGTGGGTGGCGTCGATGAGCATCTTGTTGGCCATGACGGGAAATCTCCATGGCTCCGGCGCTGAACGCTCCGGCTGGCGCAAGGCGCCAATGCCGCGCGAGCCGCGCGGGAGCCATTATGTTGCGTGAGGAAATGGGTCGCGCGCCATGCCGCGTCCGCCGCCGCCGCAACTGCATCGCCGGCCGGAAAGGGCCGTTCTGCAGCGCTGCGGATCATAGGCGGAAGGAACATGAATACGCGCTTCGAGCCTGTTCGGTCCGGCGGCGCGGAGCCCGTGCCGCACGGGGCGGCCCCAGGCACGGATCGTCCTGAAGCCTTGAGTAGCAGGCGTGCCTTGCGCGTGAGGCCGGGGGACGACCATGCGCGGCGAGGATGCCTGTCCCATCCCCGACCGAGCACCGAACTGGCTCCGGATCGCTGGCGAACCCTGCGCAATTGCTGCAGCAGGTTTCGTTCGTCCGTCGCATCGTGCCGGAGCATCGCGCTGAGGCGACTGTCCGGGCGGAGGATGAATTCCGTGCAACCCTTGTATGGAAGACGGCGAGTCTGTGCAAGACACTTGGAAGCAAGGCTGGAGAGACACTCGGAACCAAGCCGGATTACCTCTCGGCGGAGTTTCTGAGGCAGCACCTGAACGACGCTTGGCCGCATCTCTTGGCCGCATCGCATCAAGGAGCAGGAGCGGCTATTCGGTTGCGCGCCGGCGTCGCGGAAGCCGTCCCTGCCTGCCCGGTGAAAGTCTTAATGCGCGATTAACCAATCGACGCTAATCGTCAACGGACCGTTAAGAGCGGCGGGCCGATTGACCAACCGAACGAGCGGAATGTTTCATTCAATTCGATCCGGACTGATCGCGCGCTGCGCGGCGCTGCTCATCGGCGGCCTTGCCGGCGGCCTGCTCGCGGCGTCGGGCGCTGCTGCCATCGCCGCGGCGGAGCCGGTTGCAGCAACTTCGGCCGCTGTGCTCGCCACCGATGCCCGCGCCGTCGGCGACGACAGCCGCACGCGCTTCGTGATGGATCTCTCGGGGGAGGCGGCGTTCACCGTCTTCCCGCTCGACGAGCCGGACCGCATCGTCATCGACCTGCCGGATGTCGGCTTCGCGCTGCCCAAGGAAGCCGAGCACGAGGTGAGGGGGCTCGTCTCGGCCTTCCGCTACGGCCAGATCTCGGCCGGCAAGTCGCGCGTCGTGCTCGACCTCAAGCAGCCGGTCAGCGTCGACAAGTCCTTCGTGCTGCCACCCGCCGACGGACAGCCGGCGAAGCTGGTCGTCGATCTCGTGCCGACCAGCCGC
>CAWZZK010000068.1:0-23235 GCA_963966455.1 Kaistia sp.
CGCCGCGCCGGCGCCCGCCGCGCCCGCGGCTCCGGCGATCGATCCGAAGACCGTGGTCGCGACGGTGGACGGGCAGACGATCACCGAGGGCGACCTCGTGATGGCCGAGCAGGACCTCGCCGACGAGCTCGGCCGCGTGCAGCCCGACCAGCGCCGCAAGGCGATCCTCGACGTGCTGATCGACCTCAAGCTGATGGCCAAGGCCGCGACCGCCGCCAATCTCGACCAGTCGGACGCCTTCAAGGCCCGCGTCGAGCTGCTCCGCGAGCGTGCGCTGCGCAACGAGTTCTTCCGCGTCGAGATCGACGGCAAGGCGACCGACGAGGCCGTCAAGGCGCGCTATGACCAGGAAGTCGCCAAGGTCGCTCCGCAGGAGGAGATCCAGGCGAGCCATATCCTCGTCCAGACCGAGGCCGAGGCCAACGACATCATCAAGCAGCTCGAGGGCGGCGCAGACTTCGCCACGCTCGCCAAGGAGAAGTCGAAGGATCCGGGCTCGGCCAAGATGGGCGGCCAGCTCGGCTATTTCGCCAAGGGCCAGATGGTGCCCGAGTTCGAGGCGGCCGCCTTCGCGCTGGAGCCCGGCAAGTATACGACGACGCCGGTCAAGACGAAGTTCGGCTATCACGTGATCAAGGTGACCGACAAGCGCCAGCAGCCGCTGCCGACGCTGGACCAGGTCAAGGATCAGGTCCGCCAGATGGTGCTGCGCGACATGTATGTCAGCGCCATCGCGCAGCTGCGCAAGGACAACCAGGTCGAGATCGTCGATCCGACGCTGAAGGACGCCGCGGCGCCGGCCCCGGCTCCGGCCAAGTAAGCAGGCCAGCCTGATCGACGGCGGGGCTCGCTCCGCCGTCACATGACTGCAAGAGGCCGGGTGCATATCACCCGGCCTTCGTCACGCCGCGACCCTCGCGGCCCGTCCCGCATGGATCCATCGCATGTCCACCGCCGTCTCGCCGCTCGCCGTCCCGTTCCCCGACATGCCGCCGATCGCCGGCGTCGCCTTCGCGACCGCCGCGGCCGGCATCAAGTATAAGGACCGACGCGACGTGTTCCTGGCGCTGTTCCAGCCCGGAACGACGGTGGCCGGCGTGTTCACGCGCTCGAAATGCCCCTCGGCCCCGGTCGACTGGTGCCGCGCGGCGCTCGCCGGCGGATCGGCGCGGGCGCTGGTCGTCAATTCCGGCAATGCCAATGCCTTCACCGGCCGCAAGGGCCGGGCCACCACCGAGGCGCAGGCTGACCTCGCCTCGGCGGCGGCCGGCTGCCGTCCCGACGAGGTGTTCATCGCCTCGACCGGCGTGATCGGCGCGCGGCTCGACCCGGCGAGGGGCGCCGCGTGGCGGCAATCTGCGGCGAGCCGCGTCGCGGAAGGGCCGTGGATCGACGCTGCCCGCGCGATCATGACCACCGATACCTTCCCGAAGGGCGCCACGCGCACCGTCACGATCGGCGGCGCCAAGGTGACGATCAACGGCATCGCCAAGGGCGCCGGCATGATCGCGCCCGACATGGCGACCATGCTCTCCTTCGTCGCGACCGACGCCGCCATCGCCGCGCCGGCGCTGCAGGCGCTGCTCTCACAGGGCGTGCAGCACTCGTTCAACGCCGTCACCATCGACAGCGACACCTCGACCTCGGACACATTGCTCCTGTTCGCGACCGGCCGCGCGACCGGCGCGCCGGCGATCAGCGATCCGACCGATCCGCGGCTCGAAGCCTTCCGCGCCGCGCTCGACGAGGTGCTGAGGGATCTCGCGATCCAGGTCGCCCGCGACGGCGAGGGCGCGCGCAAGCTCATCGAGGTCAACGTCACCGGCGCGGTCAATGACGAGTCGGCGAAGCGCGTCGCGCTGTCGATCGCCAATTCGCCGCTGGTGAAGACGGCGGCGGCCGGCGAGGACGCCAATTGGGGCCGCGTCGTCATGGCGGTCGGCAAGGCCGGCGAGCCGGCCGACCGCGACAGGCTGTCGATCTTCTTCGGCGACATCCGCGTCGCCCATGAAGGCGAGCGCGATCCCGCCTATTCCGAGGCTCTCGCCTCCGCCTATATGAAGAACGACGTCATCGTCATCCGCGCCGAGCTCGCGCTCGGCTCCGGCACGGCGCGGGTCTGGACCTGCGACCTCACCAAGGAGTATGTCGCCATCAATGGCGATTACCGGAGCTGACATGACGCAGACGAGCGGGCTGCCCTCGACGCTCGCGATCGAGGCGGCCTGCCTGACAGCGTGGCCGGCGATCGCCGTCGTGCATGACGGCGGCTGGATCTGGCGCTTCGCGCAGGGCTACAGCAAGCGCTCGAACTCCTTCCAGAGCCTCGACGACCGCGACGCGGAGAACGCCGCCGGCCGGATCGCGCTCCTGTCGGCGCTGTCGCGCCGCCACGCCATCGAGCCCTGCTTCCGCGTCACGCCGCTCGCCGCGCCTTCCGTGGTCGAGACGCTGGACGCGCTGAAATGGACCGCCTTCGACGAGAGCCGCGTGCTCGCGATGCCGCTCGTGCGCGCCGAGATGCCTCCGGGCGATATCCGCCTGCTCAATCCCGGCGATCCGCGCTGGTACCGCGCGCAGGCCGGGCTCGCCGGCTATGACGCCCGCACGGTCGAGACGCTGAGGACGCTGCTCTCGCTGATCGCCGTCGAGACCAAGGGCATCGTCGTCTATGGCCGCGACGGCACGCCGGCGGCCGCCGCGCTCGCCGTCAACGCCAACGGCATCGCGGTCTTCCTCAATGTCGTCACCGATCGCGCCAGGCGGCGGCAGGGCTTCGGCCGGCTCGCCATGCAGGCGGCGCTCGCCTGGACGGCCGAGCGCGGCGCCCGCTTCGCCGCCATCCAGGTGGTCGCCGAAAATGCGCCGGCCGGCGGCCTCTATGAGGGCCTCGGCTTCGCCGAGCAGTATCGCTACCACTATCGCCGCCCGCCCGGCTCCCCCTGACCTTCGAGGCCGTCCTTGTCCCGCCTGCTGCTCGTCGTCGCCTGTGCGCTGGTCGATCCCGACAACCGCATCCTGATCGCGCAGCGGCCGGAGGGGAAATCGCTGGCCGGTCTCTGGGAATTTCCGGGCGGCAAGGTCGATGCCGGGGAATCGCCCGAGGCGGCGCTGATCCGCGAGCTTCGCGAGGAACTCGGCGTCGAGACCAAGGAAGCCTGCCTCGCGCCGCTGACCTTCGCCAGCCACGCCTATGAGGACTTCCACCTGCTGATGCCGCTCTATATCTGCCGGCGCTGGCAGGGCGTGCCGCAGAGCCGCGAGGGGCAGGCGCTGAAATGGGTGCGCGCCAAGGCGCTGCGCGATTATCCGATGCCGCCGGCCGACCTGCCGCTGATCGCGCCGCTCATCGATCTTCTCTGAAATCACCGCCCTGACATGAAAACGGCCGGGACGATGCCCGGCCGCGATCTCTCTTTGCTGAGGAGCGCTGGGCGCTCCGCCGCTCATTCCTCGGAGGGAACGATGGCCAGCGTCGGCTCGGCGTCATCCGTGCGGCGCGTGCGGGCGCGCGTCGTGCGCCGGCGGCGGGGACGGAATTCCTCCTCGCCCTCGGCCGTGCCCTCTGCCGGCGCCTCGGAAGGCGCTGGAGCCGCGGCCTCGGCGACCGCCGGCTCGGGGGCCTGAGCCGGAGCCGCGACGGGCGCAGGCGCCTGAACCGTCTCGGGCTCGCGCGCGGGCTGAACCTCCTGAACCGGGCTCGGCTGCGGCTGCGCGTCATAGGACTGGGCCGGCTGGCTCGGCGCCTCCTGCGGCGCGTCCTGCGACTGAGCGGGCGCCAGCGGCTCGCCCGTCACGAAGCGCGGCAGCGACGACCGGTCGGGGCGCTCGCCACGCTCGCCGCGCTCGCGGCGGCCTTCGCGGTTCTGCCGGAACGGACGATCGCCACGCTGCTCGTTGCGCTCGCCCTCGGGGCGGCCTTCCGAGCGCTGCTCGCGGTTTTCGTTGCGGTCACGGTTCTCGGGACGCTCGCGATTCTCGTTGCGGTCCCGGTTTTCGTTCCGGTTCTCCTGCCGGTCGCGCCCTTCGTATCGGTCGCGGCCCTCGCCGCGCTCACGGTTCTCGCCGCGGAAATCCTGGCGGTCGTTCCGCTCGCGCTGGCCGTTCTGGTAGCCGTTGCCGTTGCCGTTCACATAGGGCTGCTCGCCCTGGCCGAAGGCCGGCTGCGCCTCGCCCTCCTGGCCGCGATCATGCTGGCCGAAGCGGTCGCTGAAGCGGTCGTCCTCCTCGTAGATGCCGTCGTCTTCCTGCTCGCGGATGCTCGGCACGCCCGGCTGCGGGTTCTGCGCCTGCTGCGCGGCGGCGATCAGGCGGAAATAATGCTCGGCATGCTGGAGATAGCTCTCGGCCATCACGCGGTCGCCGGACGACTGCGCGTCGCGGGCGAGGGTCACATATTTCTCGGCGATGTGAAGAGCGGTACCGCGGATCTTCACATCCGGGCCGTTGCTCTCGTAGGAGCGGGTCAGCGGGTTGGGTCCCTTACGGTTTCTTCCGCGCATCCGCTTGTTGTTATTGTTGTTCTGCTGTCCAGGTCGCATGAGTTTTCTCTTCCGTGACCCTCGAAGGTCAAATCACGTCCACAACCGGCCCTGCCGGTCGGCAAACCCGTCGACTGGGTCGTCGCGGACAGAGGCCGCGGCGCCGGAATCGGCGATCGGTGTAACGTCACGCTCGCGATCACACCATCGGAGGGGACCGTCAGCGCGGTTCCTCGGCGTGCCGGAGCAACCGGTCAACGCGCATCAGGCAAAATCGTCAGGCCGTGCCGCGCCGAGCAGAGATGATTCCGTGACAACCAGATCTGGGTCCAACCCCGTGCGGACCCTCAGGCCATCTGGCGGCCCCCGCCGCGCAGCTCCCGGTCACGACTCACGCCGATGCTTCGGGAAGCGCATCATATCCATCTGCGGCGGGTCGGAAACTAGCCGTTCCGCTCCCGATTTCCAAGCGGAGATTTTGCGGCGGCTTCTGGGTGAAACGGCGGCTCACCGGGAGAGCTCGACGACGCGATCATGGCCGGCGAGATCGCGATGGATGCGGGCCTTGAAGCCCTGCCGCTCCGCCAGCGCCGAAACCGCCTCGGCCTGCGCCGATCCGATCTCGAGAAACGCCCGTCCATCAACCGCCATCACGCGCTGCAATTGCGGGACGATCGCGCGATAGGCGTCGAGACCGTCCGCGCCGCCATCGAGTGCGAGGCGAGGGTCGTGATCCCGCACTTCCGAGGCGAGGCCGGCGATGACGTCACTTTCTATATAGGGAGGATTGGTGACGACGACATCGGCAGGCGCCGCGCAATCGGCGTAGGAGCCGATGACGAAGACGAGCCGGTCGCCGACCCCGAGCCGCGCCGCATTGTCGCGGGCGGCCGTCGCGGCGCCGTGCGAAAGGTCGATGCCGAGCCCGGTCGCGGCGGGTAGTTCCGCAGCGAGCGCCACCAGCAGCGCGCCGCTGCCGGTACCGATATCGACGAGGCGGAGCGGGCGCGCACGGCTGCCGCCTGCATCCACGAAGGCGAGCGCCGCCTCGATCACGGTTTCCGAATCGGGCCGCGGCACCAGCGTGTCGGCATTGAGCGCGAAGGGGAGCCCCCAGAATTCGCGGCTGCCGACAATCCGGGCGACCGGCTCGCCGGCGGCGCGGCGGGCGAGCATCGCCTCGATCGCGGCCGCCTCCTCGGGCGTGACCGCGCGGTCCTCGGCGAGCGGCAGCGCGTTCGGCGCGAGGCCGACCGCGGTGGCGACGAGAATGCGCGCATCGAGCGCCGGCGTGTCGATGCCGGCCTCGGTAAGGCGCCTTGCTGCCGCGCGGCGGAGGGTGCCGAGCGTCGCAGCGGATCCGGTCATCGATCGAGCGCCGCGAGAAGCGCCGCCTGGTTCTCGGTGATCAGCGGCTCGATCACGTCGTCCAGCGCCTCGCCGGCGACGATCTGGTCGAGGCGGTAGAGCGTCAGATTGATGCGGTGATCGGTGACGCGCCCTTGCGGGAAATTATAGGTGCGGATGCGCTCCGATCGGTCGCCCGAGCCGACCTGGCCGCGGCGGTCGGCGGCACGCTCGCTGTCGAGCCGCGCGCGTTCGTCCTCATAAAGGCGCGAGCGCAGGATCTGCATCGCCTGCGCGCGGTTCTGGTGCTGCGAGCGGCCGGCGACGACGATGACGGTGCCGGTCGGCACATGGGTGATGCGCACGGCGGTGTCGGTCGTGTTGGCATGCTGGCCGCCGGCCGAGGAGGCGCGGGTCGTGTCGATGCGCACATCCTCCGGGCGGATGTCGAGATCGACCTCCTCCGCCTCGGGCAGCACGGCGACGGTGGCCGCCGAGGTATGGATGCGGCCGCTCGCCTCGGTCGCCGGCACGCGCTGCACGCGGTGGACGCCCGATTCGAATTTCAGCCGCGCGAACACGCCACGACCGCTGATCTCGGCGATGATCTCCTTGTAGCCGCCGGCCTCGCCCTCGCTTTCGGAGAGGACCTGCACCTTCCAGCCATGCAGCGCGGCATAGCGCTGATACATGCGGAAGAGATCGCCGGCGAAGAGGGCCGCCTCGTCGCCGCCGGTGCCGGCGCGGATCTCGAGAATGGCGCTCTTCTCGTCCGCGGCATCCTTCGGCAGAAGCTGGATGCGCACTTCCTGCACGAGGCGCTCGATCTCGGCATCGAGGCGGGGCCGCTCCTCGGCGGCGAGCGCCGCCATCTCGGGATCGGCCTCGAGTTCGTCCAGCGCGTCACGCTCGGCGCTGGCGCCCTTCAGGCGGGCGACGCTCTCGACGATCTCGGCGAGTTCGGCGCGCTCCTTGGAGAGGCGCACGAGTTCCTCGCCGTCCGAGGTGGCGGCGAGTTTCTGATCGATGATCTCCGCCCGCGTCACGAGCTGATCGATCTTGTCCCAGGGAAGTCCGGCAGGAAGCATGAGGATTATATCGGAACGCCTTCGGCCTCGGCAAAGGCGCGCAGCGCCCCGGCGACGTCGTCCGGCCCGCTGCCGGAGAGGATGGGCTCGAGCATCGCCTTGAGGCGGCCGAGATCGAGCGCGAGCAGCATCGCCTTGACCGGGCCGATCGAGGCGGCGGACATCGAGAGCGAACGGAAGCCGATGCCGACAAGCGCGAGCGCCGCCAGCGGCCGGCCGGCGATCTCGCCGCACAGCGTCGCCGGCTTGCCGCTCGCGTCGGCGGCGTCGACGATCGTCTTCAGCGCGCGCAGGAAATGGCGCGAGATCGGGTCGAAGCGGCTCGCCACCTGCGTGTTGCCGCGATCGCTCGCGGTCAGATATTGCAGGAGATCGTTGGAGCCGACCGAGACGAAATCGACCCGCTGCATCAGCGCGTCGAGCTGGAAGAGAAGCGCCGGCACCTCGACCATCGAGCCGAGCAGGATGCGGCTCGGAAGCGAATGGCCATGGCGGCGGGCATGCTCGATCTCCAGATCGAACAGCTTGCGCGCCTGGTCGATCTCGGCGACCTCGGTGACCATCGGCAGCATGACGCGCAGCTCCCGCCCGCCGCCGGCCCGCAGCAGCGCGCGCAGCTGCATGCGCAACAGGCCGGGACGGTCGAGGCCGAGGCGGATCGCCCGCCAGCCGAGCGCCGGATTCTCCTCCGGCGTGCTGCGCATATAGGGAAGGACCTTGTCGCCGCCGATATCGAGGGTGCGGAAGGTCACCGGCCGGTCGCCGCTCGCCTCCAGCACCGAGGCGTAGAGCTGCGTCTGCGCCGTCATGCGCGGCATGGTCGAGGCGACCATGAACTGCAGTTCGGTGCGGAAGAGGCCGATGCCCTCGGCGCCGGCTTCGGTCAGATGCGGCAGGTCGACGAGGAGGCCGGCATTCATGTTGAGCGCGATGCGCGTGCCGTCACGCGTCACCGCCGGCTTGTTGCGGAGCAGGCGGTACTGCGCCTGGCGCTTGGCGCGGAAGCGGACCTTCTCGCCGTAAGAGACCTCGACATCGGCCGGCGGGCGGATATGCGCCTCGCCCGTATCGCCGTCGAGGATGATCGCGTCGCCATTCTCGACCAGCGAGACGGCATTGGTGGCGCGGCCGATGGTGGCGATGCCGAGCGCGCGGGCGACGATGGTGACGTGGCTGGTCGGGCCGCCCTCTTCGAGCACGAGGCCGCGCAGCCGCTCGCGGTCATAATCGAGCAGCTCGGCGGCGCCCATGTTGCGCGCGACGATGATGCTGTCCTTGGGCATGCCCTCGCGGTCGAAGCCCTGGCCCTTGCCCATCAATTCGCGCAGCAGGCGGTTGGCGAGGTCGTCGAAATCGTGCAGCCGCTCGCGGAGATAGGGATCGGTCTGGCGCAGGAGGCGGGCGCGGGTGTCGCTCTGCACCTTCTCCACCGCCGCCTCAGCCGAGAGGCCGTTCTGGATCGCCTCGTCCATGCGCCGCGCCCAGCCGCGGTCATAGGCGAACATGCGATAGGCTTCGAGGATCTCGCGATGCTCGCCGGCCAGCGCGATGTCGTCGCGCGAGAGCATGTCGTCGACGGAGAGGCGGAGATGCGCGATCGCCTCCTCGAGGCGCAGCCGCTCCTTCTCCGCATCCTCGGCGATGAGCGCGGTCACCACCACGCGCGGCTCGTGCAGCACGACATGGCCGAGCGCGATGCCTTCCGACAGCGCGCTGCCCCTGATGGAGATCGGGCGCTTGACGTCGAGCGATGTGCCGGGGCGGGCGAGGCCCTCGAGCTCGCCGACGGCGATCATCTCGGCGAGCACCATCGCCGTCGTCTGCAGCGCCTCGACTTCCTCGTCGAAATAGGTGCGGTGGGCGCGGTTCTGGACCGTCAGCACGCCGAGCGTGCGGCCGGCGCGCAGGATCGGCACGCCGAGAAAGGCGTTGTAGATCTCCTCGCCCGTCTCCGGCAGATAGGCGAAGGCGGGATGGCTCTGCGCGTTCGGCAGGTTGAGCGGCCGCGCGTCGGCGGCGATCAGGCCGACGAGGCCCTGGCCGACCTTGAGGCCGGCATGGTGCACCGCCTCGCGCTTGAGGCCCTCGGTGGCATAGAGTTCGAGGACGTCGTCGGCGCGCAGCACATAGACCGAGCAGACTTCGGCGACCATGTTGGACGCGATCTGCGCCACGATCTTGTCGAGCCGGTCTTGCGCGCTGATCGGCTCCGCCATGATCTCGCGCAGGCGGCGGAGCAGGACGCGCGGCCCGGCGAGAGACCCCCGCATCGTCCGCCTTCCCTCAAGAACATCCGGCAGCCCCGGAACCGCCGGGGCGGCGACTCAGTGTCGCCCCAAACCAAGTCCGGCGTCCACTCGTGACATGAGTTGGCGCCGAAATATACTCTTCTTTAACGAGGCGGTTCGCCGCCGCCGTCAGGCCGCGTCGAGACCGTAGAGCGAATGGAGCGTGCGCACCGCGAGCTCCGTATAGGCCGAATCGATCAGGATGGAGATCTTGATCTCCGAGGTGGTGATCGCCCGAATGTTGATGCCCTTGCCGGCCAGCGCCTTGAAGGCCGAGGCGGCGACGCCGGCATGGCTGCGCATGCCGATGCCGATCACCGAGACCTTCACGAGATCGCCCGAGCCCTGGATGCTCACATAGCCGATCGATTCCCGGGCCGCTTCCAGCACCTTCATGGCGCGCGCGAAATCGGCGGTCGGCACCGTGAAGGTCATGTCGGTGGTCGTGCCGTCCTCGGAGACGTTCTGCACGATCATGTCGACATTGATATTGGCTTCGGCGAGCGGCACGAACACGGCGGCCGCGACGCCCGGCTTGTCGGCGACCTCGCGCAGCGAGATCTGGGCCTCGTCCTTGGAATAGGCGATGCCGGTGACGACCTGCTTCTCCACGATCTCGTCCTCGTCGCAAATGAGCGTGCCGGGTGGGTTGCTGGCATCGGCGAGCCGCGGATCGGCGGGATCGTCGAAGCTGGAGCGGACGAAGGTGCGCACGCCATGCACCATCGCGAGCTCCACCGAGCGGACCTGCAGCACCTTGGCCCCGAGCGAGGCCATCTCCAGCATCTCCTCATGGGAGACGCGGTCGAGGCGGCGGGCCTTGGGCACGATGCGCGGGTCGGTCGTATAGACGCCGTCGACATCGGTATAGATGTCGCAGCGCACGGCGCCGATCGCCGCCGCGATGGCGACGGCGCTGGTGTCGGAACCGCCGCGCCCGAGCGTCGCGATGCGGTTGTCGGGCGCAAGGCCCTGGAAGCCGGCGATCACCGCCACCTGGCCCTGCGCCATGCGCTCGACGAGCCGCGAGCCGTCGATCTCCATGATGCGCGCGGCGCCATGCGCGCCATCGGTCAGGATCGGGATCTGCCAGCCCTGCCAGGAGCGGGCATTGACCCCGATCTCCTGCAGGCAGATGGCGAGAAGGCCGGACGTCACCTGTTCGCCGGACGCGACCACGGTGTCATATTCGCGGGCGTCATGCATCGGCGCGGCGGCGCGCGTCCAGGCGACGAGTTCGTTGGTCTTGCCGGACATCGCCGAGACGACGACGGCGACCTCGAAGCTGGCATCGACCTCGCGTTTCACATGCCGGGCCACATTGCGGATGCGATCGATATCGGCGACGGACGTACCGCCGAATTTCATCACCAGCCGGGCCATCGGAAACCTTTACGGGCAGGACCGCGCGACGCGCGGGAAATGGAAACCGCCCGGCCTTGCGCCGGACGGGCGCCTTCATAGCGACAAGCAGAAGCTTGGGCAACGGGTGCCATGGCTCTGCTCCTTGCAGTCGGCAAATGGTTGACGTCAATTGAGCCTATGCAAGCTTTCGTTGCAGCGCCGATATTGGTGCGACGAAGCGATGTCTCGAATCGGGGCGTGAGGGCCGGGGGGCTGGATGGCAAACGAGATTATGGGCCGGGTCGGCTTCTGGCGGCGGGTCGGCGCGCTGCTGATCGATGCGCTCTGCATCGCCTTCCCGTGCTCCCTGCTTGGCGGCCTGCTCTTCGCGGTCAGCGGAGGCGTCGTCCAGATGACATCGCCTGGCCTCCAGGCGCGCGCCTGCCAGGATTTGACGTCTTATCCGCAGGGCCTTTCACCCGCTCCGCCCGCCGACAGCAATTATGCAGTGCTCTGCGACAGCTACTTCCTCGCTGGCCGGACAGCGAGCGTCCTGACCGTTGGTGCGCGTAACGTGGACGCGGTCATCACCACGGATCGTTGGGCGTCGTATCTGCTGACTGCGGATGGTCGGACAGGCGCCGTCGATGTGAGCTGGATCACGCCGCTCGCCTTCGTCATCTATCTCCTGCTTGTCCAGAATTGGTTCCGCCGGACGCTGGGCCAACGGCTGATGCGGTCGCGCCTGATGCTTGCGGACAACGCGGAGGCCACGCGAATTCCCTTCCGCCGGCTCGCTCTCCGCTATGCGATCCTTCTTGCCGGATATGTGCCGACCTTGATCTTGAGCGGAGCTGCGACGATCGCCTTCGTGGCTGGCGCAGCTACGCCGCTCATGTTCTTTGCCGGTGTGTCGGGCGCCTGGCTGCTGGGCGCGGCGTGGTGGGGGTGGAACACAGTCCTGATCGTACGCAAGAAGGATCCGGTCTATGATCGCCTCGCTCGGATCGCGGTTGTGCGGACCGGGAGGCCGGTTGTCGACCAGCCTTGACTTGACGAAGTCCGGAGCCGAGGCTGACCGGACAGGAGCCATCATGCCTGCCATCCGCGAGCCGCAGACCACCGTCGACGATGCTGAGATCGCGCATTTTTCCGCGATCGCGTCCGAATGGTGGGCGGCGGACGGCAAGTTCGCGCCGCTGCACCGCCTGAACCCGATCCGCATCGGCTTCATCCGCGACGAGGCGGCGACCCGCTTCGGCCGCGCCGCGACCGATCCGAAACCGCTCGCCGGCCTCCGCCTGCTCGATATCGGCTGCGGCGGCGGGCTGCTCTCGGAGCCGATGGCAAGGCTGGGGGCGGATGTCGTCGGCGCCGATGCGGCAGAGGAGAATATCGGCGTCGCGCGCGCCCACGCGGCCGCGTCCGGGCTCGCCATCGATTACCGCGCCACCACCGCGGAGGCGCTGGCCGCGGCCGGCGAGACATTCGACATCGTGCTGGCGATGGAAATCGTGGAGCACGTCGCCGATGTCGATCTCTTCGTGGCGGCCGTCTCAGGCATGGTGCGGCCGGGCGGCCTCATCGTCTTCTCGACCATCAACCGCACGGCGAAGGCGCTGATGCTCGCCATTGCCGGCGCGGAATATGTGCTCCGCTGGCTGCCGCGCGGCACGCATCACTATGAAAAGCTGGTCAAGCCGCGCGAACTCGAAACAGCGCTGCTCGCCGCCGGCATCACGGTCTCGGCGCGATCGGGCGTCGTCTACGACCCGCTGCGCGACCGCTGGAAGACCTCGTCCGACATGGACGTCAATTATATGCTGGCCGGCGTCCGGGACTGAGGGGCGCGGGACGCGCCGCGTTCCGTTGAAAGCGGTATGCGTTTCGCATACTCTTCGCTTCCGATCATGAGGTGACGTCATGGCAGCAACCGTCGAGAAGATGACCATCGCGCTGACCGCGGAAATGGCCGGCTTCGTCCGTCATGTGGTCGCGACCGGGGAGTATGCCTCCACCAGCGAGGCGATCCGCGAGGCGGTCCGGGAGTGGAAAGAGCGCCGCGATGTGCTCGGCTACTCCCTTGAAGAACTCCGCGCACTGGTCAAGGAAGGCATCGACAGCGGCACTGCCGGTCCCTTCGATCCGGAGGAGATCAGGGCGGAGGCTCGTCGGCGCCTCGGAGCGCGCCAGAGCTAGTCTTGCGCACGCTTCGCCAGACGCCGCGGGCCCGGTCCGATCTCATCGAGATCTGGCTCTATATCGGTGCCGACAGTCCCACCGCCGCCGATGCCGTTCTCGAGGGAATCGCGCAGCGGCTCAATCACCTGGTTCGGTACCCGTTTTCCGGGCTGAAGCGCGAGGACATCGCGCCCGGCGTCAGGCAACTCGTCGCGGGACGTTATCTCGTCTTCTACCGGGTGAGTGACGAGGCCGTGGACGTGTTGCGCGTGCTGCATGGCATGCGCCGCCACGACCCAAAGGACATTGCTTAGGCGCCCCGACCAGGGCACCTTTCCGCCGGCCGATGGTATCAGTTCCCGAACTCGGGCCGAGGCAACTCTGGCTCGCGCCTCACGCCTACCGATGACCGCGGCGCCGAGGCTGCGGATGACCGGCTGCCGATTTGTCCGAACCGACCCGGCCCAGTTGCCGCATCCAGTCCTGAGTGCCGGAGATTCCCCCGACCAGAGCCGGCACGAAAATGTCTGCGTCGAGGCGCGGGAAGTAGAGGTCGAATCCTGCGCCCTCGACTTCGATTTCTGCCAGATCGGCCGGCTCGGCGCCCGCCAGATCCTCGATGAGCGCGGGCGGGATCAGATAGGCGCACCCGTTGGACAGCTCAATGACGATGCGTCCCGAGTTCTCGTCATATTTTGCCGAGATCGCCAGCACTGCACTGCTAGAGAGCGCGGTTCCCCGCTGTTCAGCCGCCTCGAGTTCAGCATCAGTCAGACCGGCCATGAATCTGCTCCCATGCATCGAGGAACGCGCTGCGGCGTGCGGCCGCTTCCTGCATCAACCTGCGCATGTCAGGTATCGAGATGCCGACACTATACACCAGCTCGACCCGTCCGTCGGACCCGAGCAGATTGATCTTGGCCTGACCCGGTCCCGTCACATGGACATGGGCCGGCGCGTGGTCGGCCGTATAGATCACGAAGCGATATCCAAGGACCCGATGGATGACGACCATCCGGCAACCATAGGCGCCAGTCCGCGGGCGTCAACGATCCTCAGTTGCCGTCTTCGGGCAAGGCCGGGAGCGGGTAGACTTCAATGCCTTCCTCGGCGAGGGCCTGCGCGTCGGCGATCGAGGCTTCGCCGTAGATGCCGTGGGCCTCGACCTCGCCATAGTGAATGCGGCGCGCCTCCTCGGCGAAGCGCGGGCCGACATAGTCGGCATTGGCCTCGACCTCGGCGCGGACCTTCCGCAGCATCTCGGCGAGCATCTGCTGGCGCGGGTCGGGCGCCGCGACGCGGACCGGCGGCTGCGCTTCCGCGGGGCGCGCCGCCCTGACGGCCGGCGCCATCAGCGCCTTCTCGACCTTGGTCGAGCCGCAGATCGTGCAGCCGACGGCGCCGGCGCCATGCGCCTTGTCATAGGCGGCGGCGTCGCGGAACCAGCCGTCGAAGGAATGGCCGTTTTCGCAGAGAAGGTCGTAGCGGATCATGGTCCGGATATGGTGTCAGCCCGCGAAGGAGCCAACCTGCGGGATCTCGGGCAGCGCGAAATCGCGCTGGTTGAGCAGGGCGGGGATCGCCTGGCGGGCCGACAGCGAGAAGGCGGGGTCGATATCGGCGATGATCGTGCCGGGCGCGTCGCCCGCCTCGGCGAGGATCTTGCCCCAGGGATCGATGATCATGCTGTGGCCATAGGTGTCGCGGCCGTCCTCGTGATGGCCGGCCTGCGCCGCCGCCACGATGTAAGAGCCGGTCTCGATGGCGCGGGCGCGCAGCAGCACATGCCAGTGCGCCTCGCCCGTCTTCTTCGTGAAGGCGGCGGGGACGGCGATGACCGAGGCGCCGGCCTTGGCGAGCGTGCGGTGCAGCACCGGGAAGCGGACGTCGTAGCAGATGGTGAGGCCGAGCTTCGTCCAGGGAAGATCGGCGAGCACGGCGGTGTCGCCGGCGCGATAGGTCGCAGACTCGCGGTAGCTCTCGCCGCCGGAAAGATCGACGTCGAACATGTGGATCTTGTCGTAGCGGCCGACGACGGCGCCGTTCGGCGCGATCACGAAGGAGCGGTTGGCGATATGGTCGTCGGGAAGGCGGATCGCCATCGAGCCGATATGGAGATGGATGCCGAGCTCGCGCGCCAGCTCGCGGAAGCGCTGCAGCGAGGGATCGATCTCCTCCGGCTGGATCTGCGACAGGAGATTTTCCTTGTCGCGGTCGAGGATCGTCGTCATCTCGGGCGTCAGGACATAGCTCGCGCCGGCGCCGGCGGCGTCCCGGATCAGCGCCTCGGCCGCCGCGACATTGGCCTCGACCGACCGGCCGCTGTTCATCTGCACGCAGGCAGCCTTGAAGCTCGTCATGGGCCTCTCCATCGTTCCGTCAGAAATGGACGCTGGCGGTCAGGACGCGAGAAGCGCGTCGAGCTTCCCTTCGCCGTCCAGCGCGTAGAGATCATCACAGCCGCCGACATGGGTGGCACCGATGAAGATCTGCGGGAATGTGTTGCGGCCGTTGGCGCGCTCGACCATTTCCTGCCTCAGGGCCGGGTTGCCGGTCGCGTCGATCTCGGCATAGGCGGCTTTCTTGGTGTCGAGCAGCCGCTTGGCGGCCGCGCAATAGCCGCAGCCCTCGCGGGTATAGATCGTCACATCGGCCATGGTCACCGACCCCCGAACCGTTTGAATGCGGCGCAATATAGGGGTCAGGATATGCCTTCGACAACCCGGGCGAAGACGGCGACGTCCACCGAGGCGGCGCCGCCCCTCATGAGCGCCCGAGTCGCGGCGCGCACCGTCGAGCCGGTGGTGTAGACGTCGTCGACCAGCAGGACCCGCTTTCCGGCGAGCGCCGGGCGCGCGGCAGGTGGCACGCGGAAGGCGCCCTCGACATTCCTCGCCCGCTCGCCGGCCTTGAGCCCGACCTGCTGCCGCGTCGCACGGATGCGGGCGAGAAGCTGAGGCTCGAAGGGCTTCCCGATCCGCGCCGCTAGAGCCGCGCCGAGGAGAGCCGACTGGTTGAAGCGCCGCCGCCAGAGCCGGCCGCGATGCAGCGGGATCGGCAGCACGAGGTCGATCTCGCCGGCGATCGGGCCGAGCGCGCGGGCCATCATGGAGCCAAGCGGCCGCGCGAGCTCGGTGCGGTCGTGATACTTCAGCGCCTGCACCATCTCGCCGGCCTCGCGGCCATAGACGCAGACGGCGCGCAGCCGGCCGAAGGGCGGAGGGTTCGCGATCGCCTCGGCCGAGAGGGCGCCGGGGCCGATATCATAGCCGAAGGGGATGGCGAGCCGCTCGCAATAGGGCCGTTCGATCCAGCGGATGGCGCTCCAGCAGGCCGGGCAGAGCGCGCCGCTATCCGCCATCGGACGCCCGCAGCTGAGGCAGCCCGGCGGCATGGCGAGGTCGAGCAGCGCGCCGAGCCAGCCGGCCGCGCGCTGCCGGATGGGCCGCGCGGGGCTGCCGTCATCGATGCCGAGACTGTCCATTTTCGAAGGCTAGGGCGTTTCAATTCCGCACGGAAGCGCCTTTGACCCGAGCGGCGGGCGCGCCCATATAGGAATGAGTGACGAGGGAAAGCCGATGACCGGCGCGCCGACCATTTTCGACAGCAGTCTTCTGGCGCTCCGCCGCGAGCGGTCGCGGCGGCTGGCCGTTCCGGGCGCCGACTTCCTGCTCGCGCGGGCCGCGGACGATCTCGTCGACCGCCTCGCCGCCGTCAATCGCCGCTTCGAGCGCGCCGCCGATCTCGGCACGCCGACGGGATTGCTGACCGAGCGGCTTTCCGACAACCCGCAGATCGGCGCCATCCGGCATGTCGACTGGCTGGCGGAGGCGGGCGGCGAGCGGCTACCGCTCGAGGCCGGCTCGCTCGATCTCGCGGTCAGCGCGCTCGCCCTGCAATGGGTGAACGACCTGCCGGGCCTCCTCGCGCAGATCCGCCGCGCACTGGCCGGCGACGGGCTGTTGCTGGCGCTGCTCGTCGGCGGCGAGACGCTGACGGAGCTTCGCATCGCGCTGGCGGCGGCCGAGGCGGAAATCCGCGGCGGCACTGCGCCGCGCGTCGCGCCCTTCGCCGATATCCGCGATATCGGGGCGCTGCTGCAGCGGGCCGGCTTCGCGCTGCCGGTGGTCGACACCGACCGCGTGACCGTCCGCTACGACACGATGTTTCATCTCGTTCGCGACCTCCGCGCCATGGGCGCCTCCAATATCCTCGCCGAGCGCGATCCGCGGCCGCTGACGCGGGCCATCGCCGGCCGCGCCGCGACGATCTATGCCGAGCGGTTTTCCGACGGCGACGGACGGGTGCGCGCGACCTTCGATTTCCTGTCGCTGTCGGCCTGGGCGCCGCATGAAAGCCAGCCGAAACCGCTGAAGCCCGGCTCGGCCACCGCCCGGCTGGAGGATGCGGTGACGGCGGCGCGAAGGGAGCGTTAACCGGCCGCGAAAATCCCGCCTGGGCCCTCTTGGTGTTGCGAGGATGTCACACCATATCGAGGTTACCGGCGGATTTTCGGATCGCCGGCGGCAGTCGGGCCAAGGTCCGGCGCCGGAACGATGTGAACGGTCGGTCGTGCTTCGCAAGGAGGCGGCCGGTACGGGTCAGGAGGGAAATCCATGAATTTCGACAATTATTCCGAGCGCGCGAAGGGCTTCATCCAGTCCGCCCAGACGCTGGCGCTGACGCGCGGACATCAGCAGTTCGCGCCCGAACATCTTCTGAAGGTGCTCCTCGACGACGAGGAGGGCCTCGCGGCCGGCCTGATCGACAAGGCCGGCGGACGCTCGCGCGACGCGCTGGCCGGGGTCGAGCGGCTCCTCGCCGCGCTGCCCCAGGTTTCGGGCGGCGGCGCCGGGCAGCTCTATCTCGCCGCGCCGCTCGCCAAGGTCTTCGCCGAAGCCGACCAGCTCGCCAAGAAGGCCGGGGACAGCTTCGTCACCGTCGAGCGCCTTTTGATGGCGCTGGCGATGGAGAAGGACGCCAAGACCGCGCAGGTGCTGAAGGATGCCGGCGTGACGCCTGTGGCGCTCAACCGCGCCGTCGAGGCGCTGCGCCAGGGCCGTACCGCGGATTCCGCCGGTGCCGAGGGCCAGTATGACGCGCTGAAGAAATATGCCCGCGACCTGACCCAGGCGGCGCGGGACGGCAAGCTCGATCCGGTGATCGGCCGCGACGACGAGATCCGCCGCACGATCCAGGTTCTCTCCCGCCGCACCAAGAATAATCCCGTGCTGATCGGCGAGCCCGGCGTCGGCAAGACCGCGATCGCGGAAGGCCTCGCGCTCCGCATCGTCAATGGCGACGTGCCGGAGAGCCTCCGCGACAAGCGGCTGCTCGCGCTCGACATGGGTGCGCTGATCGCCGGCGCCAAATATCGCGGCGAGTTCGAGGAGCGGCTGAAGGCCGTCCTGTCCGAGGTCACCTCGGCCAATGGCGGCATCATCCTCTTCATCGACGAGATGCACACGCTGGTCGGGGCCGGCAAGGCCGACGGCGCCATGGACGCCTCGAACCTCCTGAAGCCGGCGCTGGCGCGCGGCGAACTGCACTGCGTCGGCGCCACCACGCTCGACGAATACCGCAAGCATGTCGAGAAGGACCCGGCGCTCGCAAGGCGGTTCCAGCCGATCTTCGTCGGCGAGCCGACCGTCGAGGACACGATCTCGATCCTGCGCGGCATCAAGGAGAAATACGAGCAGCACCACAAGGTCCGCGTCACCGACTCGGCTCTCGTGGCGGCGGCGACGCTCTCCAACCGCTACATCACCGACCGCTTCCTGCCCGACAAGGCGATCGACCTCGTCGACGAGGCGGCGGCGCGGCTGCGCATGCAGGTCGATTCGAAGCCGGAGGAGGTCGACGAGCTCGACCGCCGCATCATCCAGCTGAAGATCGAGCGCGAGGCGCTGAAGAAGGAGACCGACCAGGCCTCGAAGGACCGGCTCGAGCGGCTCGAGCGCGAGCTCACCGATCTCGAGGAGCGCTCGATCGAGCTGACGACCAAGTGGCAGGCCGAGAAGCAGAAGCTCGGGCTCGCCGCCGACCTGAAGCGGCAGATCGACGAGGCGCAGAACGAGCTGGCGATCGCGCAGCGGCGCGGCGAATACCAGAAGGCGGGCGAGATCGCCTATGGCACGCTGCCCAAGCTCAAGGAGCAGCTCGAGGCCGCCGAGGCCGAGAACGGCAAGATCGGCATGGTCGAGGAGGCGGTGACGCCGGAGCATGTCGCGCAGATCGTCGCCCGCTGGACCGGCGTGCCCGTCGACAAGATGCTGGAAGGCGAGCGCGAGAAGCTTCTCCGCATGGAGGACGAGCTGGCGCACCGGGTCGTCGGCCAGGCCGAGGCGGTGCACGCGGTCTCGACCGCCGTCCGCCGCGCCCGCGCCGGGCTGCAGGATCCGAACCGGCCGATCGGCTCGTTCATGTTCCTGGGCCCGACCGGCGTCGGCAAGACCGAGCTGACCAAGGCGCTCGCGGCATTCCTCTTCGACGACGAGAGCGCGATGGTGCGCATCGACATGTCGGAATTCATGGAGAAGCACTCCGTGGCCCGGCTGATCGGCGCTCCTCCCGGCTATGTCGGCTATGAGGAAGGCGGCTCGCTGACCGAGGCGGTGCGGCGCCGGCCCTACCAGATCGTCCTCTTCGACGAGATCGAGAAGGCGCATCCGGACGTGTTCAACATCCTCCTGCAGGTGCTCGACGACGGGCGGCTGACGGACGGGCAGGGCCGGACGGTCGACTTCAAGAACACGCTCATCGTGATGACGTCGAATCTCGGCGCCGAATATCTCGCCAACCTTCGGGACGACGAGGATGTCGACGCGGTGCGCGAGCAGGTGATGGGGGGCGTGCGCGGGCATTTCCGCCCCGAATTCCTGAACCGGCTCGACGACATCATCCTCTTCCACCGTCTGAAGCGGTCGGAGATGGGCCGGATCGTCGACATCCAGCTGAAGCGGCTGCAGGCGCTGCTCGGCGATCGCAAGATCACGCTCGAGCTCGACGACACCGCGCGGGCCTGGCTCGCCGAGAAGGGCTACGACCCGACCTATGGCGCGCGGCCGCTGAAGCGGGTGATCCAGCGCTTCGTGCAGGATCCGCTCGCCGACCGCATCCTCGGCGGCGAGATCGCCGACGGCTCGACCGTCAAGATCACGGCCGGAACGGACAAGCTGCTGTTCCTGCCGCGCGGCGGCGAGACGGCGAAGGCGGCGTGATGAGCCTCCCGCCCCGATGAAAACCGAGGCCGGCGTCCCGAAAGGGCGCCGGCCTTTTTTCTGCCGATCGCATCTCGCCGCCGTTTCCCGTGCCGGCTTATGCTGACCCTCATTTTCGAAAGGACGCGGCATGTTCGCCGAACTCGCCACCCTGCTGACCCTCGCCGCGGCGCCGCAGGCGGCGGCGATGTCTCCCGACAAAATGGAATGCGGGATCGCGACCTGCGCGGCTTCATCGATCGAGGGGCGCTGGACCTCTTCGGCGCGCGGCTCGAAGTGGACGGTCGATGTCGCCGCGGACGGCCATATCCATGCCGAGGGCGAGCGCAGCATCACCATCGGCCGCGACGTCGCCACCTATCGCTCGACGCTGGACGGCACGCTGACCGAGGAGGGGGTCACGCTCTCGATCGTCTCGGACAATTTCTCGGCGCCGAACTTCGTCCCCGGTCCGCCGACGATCTGCACCGGCACGGCGATCGGCATGGAGCGCTATCGCGGCACCTGCGCCAGCGACAAGACCCGCATGGAGTTCATGTTCACGCGCGGCGACTAGAGCCTTTCCTGGCTTGATGGAAGCGCCCTGTTTCTCCGCTGGCGCGCGCGATCCGCAAGGAGGGTGCCGCAGCCCGATGCCTTCGCATCGGGCAAGGCGGCCGACACGGCGGGCGCCCGCCAGCGGGAAACCCGAAGGGCCGGCCTGCTCCGGGCCAAATCCTTCGGTCTTCGTCTCGGCCGTACCCCGGGTACGGCCGTCGCCAAAGCCCTCGACCTTGGCCCGGAGCAGACCGGCAGAGCGCTTCCAGCAAGCCAGGAAAGGCTCTAAGGCGCCCGGCGGCGATCAGTTGGTCGCGGCCTCGCCATTCGCCGAAGCGAGCTTCGATCCGGCCGGCGTGCCGAGCAGCGTATCGATGCGTGCCTTCTCGGCGTCGAACTCGGCCAGCATCTCGCCCTGCAGGACGCGGCCGCGCGGCAGGCGCACGCGCAACGGATCGACCGGCTTGTCGTTGATGCGCACCTCGTAATGGAGATGCGGGCCGGTCGAGAGGCCGGTGGAGCCGACATAGCCGATGATCTGGCCCTGCCGTACCTTCACGCCCGGGCGGATGCCGCGCGCGATCGAGGACTGGTGGCCATAGGCCGTCTCATAGCCGTTGGTGTGGCGGATCAGCGTGAAATTGCCGTAGCCCGAGGCCCAGCCGGCCTTCTCGACCGTGCCGTTGCCGGCGGCCATGATCGGCGTGCCGCGCGGCGCCGCCCAGTCGACGCCCGGATGCAGGCGGACATAGCCGAGGATCGGATGGCGGCGATAGCCGAAGGGCGAGCGCACGATGCCGACATTCATCGGCTTGCGGACCAGGAACTTCTTGGCGCTGCGGCCTTCCTCGTCGAAATAGTCGACGACTCCGTCATCGGGCGAGCGGAAGCGGTAATAACGCTTCGTCGTCCCGTCGATGGTGATGGCGACATAGAGGATCTCGTCGTCGCTGTCGCTGGCGCCGGCCTCGGGCAGCGAATGGAACACTTCGAGGCTGTCGCCGGGCGAGATGCGCGACTGGAAGTCGACGTCATAGGAGAGGATGCGCACCAGCTCGGTGATCAGCGGCTCCGGGATCTGCTGCTCGCGCGCCGTCTCGTAGAGCGATGAATAGAGCGTCGGCATCGGGCCGCCAGTGTCGGTCTCGTCCGGCTGCTCGGCGGTCTCGAACTCGTCGGTCGAGCTCTCGGGCTCGTCGGCGCGCACGAAGCTGTCGTCGTCGCGCCGAGCGATGGTCGCCTGATGTACGCCCTGGTCATACAGCGAGAGGCGCAGGATCTTCAACGTCTCGCCCTCGTGCGAGACCAGCACGCGCAGCTTCTCGCCCGATTTGAGGCTGGCGAGGTCGACGAGTTCGCCGAGCGCGGCGGCCGCCGCATCGGCGTCCTTCTGGTCCAGCCCGTTGGCGGTGAGGAAGGACTGCAGGTCGTCCTTCTTGTCGATGGTGATGATGCGCTCCTCCGTCTCGTTGGCCGGGGCCGACTTGGCGACGAAGGAGACATTCTCGGGGACGATCTTGACGCCGAGCGCGGCGAAGGGGTCGGGGCCGTTGTCGCCGAAGCTAAAGCGCTCCGGATCGACATAGGGCATGGCGGCGAGCGTCGCCGGCGCTGCCGGGGCGAGACCGCGCGCCGCCTCTTCGGCATCGGCGACGCTCAGCGTCTCCTCGTCCTCGGCGAGCGGCATGTCGAGCGGCATCGGCGTCACCTTGACCGACACCTCGCCCTCGACATTGGCGCCATAGATCTGTTCCGGCCCGGTCGGCTCCGGCGGCGCGGCATCGGCGGCGGCGACATCGATGTCGTCGCCGCTGCCGATCGCGCCATCGGCGGCATCGACCGGCACGCCGTCCTCGCCGTCGCCCGAGGCGCCCTCGTCGCTGACGACGCCGAGCTTGTCGCCGCTCGGGGCGGCGGCGGGTGGCGGCGGACCGGCATCGGCGCCGGCGGCGACGAGCTTCATCGGATCGAAGCGCGGCGCATCGGCGGACAGATCGGTGATCGCGGTCGCGAGCGTCGTCGTGATGCGCGCGAAGGGCTTCATCTTGATGAGGTCGCGGTCGCCCTGGCGAGTGACCGTCGAGACCTGGATGACCTGGCGGTCGGAGACGGGCTCGCGGGCCGGGCGGATGCGGTCTCCCTTCTGGCTGCCGCCGAGGCTGTCGGCGCTTTCCGACCTGGAAGAGCGACCGATCTCGGGCGCCACGGCCAGCTGGTGCCGGCCGTCGAGCGCCGCCATCAGCGCGCCGCCCATGAGAATGGTGGAGGTGAGGCCGGTCAGCACGGCGCCGGTGAGCCAGCGGATCGACACCGCATGGCGCTGCGGCGCGCCCTTGCGCGGATCGACGGTGAGCGCCGGCTCCTGGCCGAGATCGATCCCGGTTCCGCGCTCCGTCCCTGCCGCTGCGTCGCGCACCAGACCCTTCACCGCTCCGACTGTCTCCCAGATGATCGCGCCGGCAGTCCCGTGCCGGCTGCCTTGGCATTCCTCAGACGACGCCCCCGCGCGAGGGTCACGAAACTTGCCTCCTCGATCCGGCCAAGTCAACGCGGCCGCGGCGCGGTCCTGCCTCGGCCCTCTTCATGTCATCCATATGGCCTCGCGCGGGAAGAGCCGGCTCTACGGCAGGGCAGAGGGAAGAGGGAAGAGGGAAGAGGGAAGAGGGACGAGGGACGAGGGAAGAGGGAAGAGGGACGAGGGAAGAGGGACGAGGGCAGAGGGAAGAGGGCACAGGGACGAGGGCAGAGG
>CAWZZK010000069.1:0-23310 GCA_963966455.1 Kaistia sp.
GGGACCTTCGGGGATGATGTCGAGCTGGACGAGGAGATCGGAGAAGCTGATCTGCGGCACCGCTTGGTTGACGACGATGCCCATCGCGCCCTCTTCGGAATGGGCGCAGAGATAGATCACCGAGCGGGCGAAGCGTTCGTCGAGCATGCCGGGCATGGCGACGAGAAACTGTCCGTCGAGATAGCCCTGCTCGCGATCATCCATGCCGATTTTCCTCACCATCGCTCGACTCTAGCACCCCAAGGTCAAATTGAAAGCGCGCGACCCCGGGGCCGGCTCCGCGGCGACGCACCAAGACGTGATGTCGGCCGTCTGGCGCGATGCGGCGCGGGCGGCTAGAGCAGCGCAGTTTCCACCCCGCCCTTCGAAATCGCCGTGACGCCGCTCCGTTCCATTCTCGCCTCATCGCTCGTCGCCCTTCTTCCCGCCGCCGGCCATGCCGCGACGGGAGACTGGTCGACCACCGATCATGTCGGCATCCGTCTCCTCGCCGCTCAGCCGGCGCCGGGCGTGCCGCTCCAGGCGGCGATCGAGATCGTGCTCGATCCGGGCTGGAAGACCTATTGGCGGACGCCCGGCGACGCCGGCATCCCGCCGCGCTTCGAATTTTCGGGCTCCGAAAACGCGAGCGGTGCGTCGGTCGCTTTTCCCGCGCCTGAGCGCAGCGACGACGGCTTCTCCGTCTCGAATGTCTATCACGACCGCGTCGTGCTGCCGGTCGGCTTCGCGAAGACCGATCCGTCGCAGCCGGTGCGGCTCGAACTCAACGCCACTCTCGGCATCTGCGCCGATGTCTGCGTGCCGATCGATCTTTCCGCCAGCCTCGATGTCGCGCCCGGCGCGCCCGATGACGGCGCCATGGCCGCGATCACGGCGGCGCGGGCTGCGCTGCCGGGGTCGGGCCGCGCCGGCGCCTTCGAGGTGACGGGGCTCAAGCGCGTCGGCGGCAACGACAAGGCGCCGGAATTCGAGGTCGAACTTGCGACGGCGGATCCGTCCGCGACGACGCTCTTCGTCGAGATGCCGCCGGACTGGTATCCGGCGCCGCCCGAGCCGCAGGCGAAGAGCGGTGGGCCGGCGCGCTACCGGATCACGGTCGACCGCAAGACGGCGACGACGCCGATGGATGGCGCTGTGGTGCGGCTCACCATGACCGCGGATGGGGAGGCGGCGACGCGCGCCTTCCGCCTTGGCCCGGACGGTGCCGCGACGCCGCTCTCCGACTGAGCCCACCTTCCGGCAGGGACCGAAAGGCTCTACGCTGCGCACTCTTCCCGCGACCTTTCCGAACCAGGAGCCCAGCATGACGATCTCGGTTGGCGAGCGCCTTCCCGACGCCGTTTTCCGCATCAAGACCGCCGACGGCGTCGTCGAGAAATCGACGGCCGACATCTTCGCCGGCCGCAAGGTCGTGCTGTTCGCCGTTCCCGGCGCCTTCACGCCGACCTGCCATGCCAACCACCTGCCGGGCTATCTGGAGCAGGCGGACGCCATACGCGCCAAGGGCGTCGACGAGATCGCCGTGGTCGCCGTCAACGATCATCATGTGATGGGCGCGTGGGAGAAGGCGACCGGCGCGGACGGCAAGGTCCTCTTCCTCGCGGATGGCGCCGGTCTCTTCACCAAGGCGGTCGGGCTCGACATCGATCTCGGCGCCGCCGGCCTCGGCGTCCGCTCGAAGCGCTATGCGATGATCGTCGAGGACGGCGTCGTGAAGGCGCTGAATGTCGAGGACGCGCCTGGCGTCAGCGTCTCGGGCGCCGCGGCGATCCTCGGGCTGCTCTGATCCTTGCGCAGCGCGGCTTTCCGGCTTAGCTAAGTGCTTAGCTAACCGGAGGCCGCTCCATGATCCGCGTGAAGATGCATGAGGCGAAGACCAACCTCTCCCGCCTGGCGGCCCGCGCCGCTGCGGGCGAGGAGGTGATCATCATGCGCGGCAACACCCCCGTCGCCCGTATCGTGCCGCTCGCCGCCGAGGAAAAGCCGCGCCGCCAGCCGGGTCGCCTCAAAGGCTTGATCGATTTCGACGATCGCTTCTTCGAGCCACTGCCCGACGATGAACTCGAGGCGTGGAACAACCCGAAGTGAAGCTGCTGCTCGACACGCATGCCTGGTTCTGGTGGATGATGGGAAGCAGCCGCCTTCCGGCAAAGGCGGCGAACGCCATTGGCAGCCGCCAGAACGAGGCGGTGGTCAGCGCCGTCTCGGTCTACGAGCTCATGCTGAAACATCACATCGGCAAGCTGCCCGAGATGGAGTTGGTCGCGCGTGACGTCGAACGCCAACTGGATCTGGACGGATTTGGCAGGCTGGCGTTGACGTCGGTCCACGCCGCTCGCGCAGGCACCCTGTCATATACCCACCGCGACCCCTTCGACCGGCTGCTGATCGCGCAGGCGCTGACGGACGGGCTGACTCTCGTGTCGAACGAGGCGCTGTTCGACGGCTTCGGCGTCGAGAGGCTCTGGGACTAGGGCATTTCCGAGCGAAGCGGGTACCGGTTCGCGTGAAGAAAATGCTCCAAAACAAAGAGATGGCGTATTCCGGCGAACCGGGGTTCACCGGAGACACTCTAGCCGCCAATCGCCCGCCGCGCCGGCTTGAAGGGCGCCATGCCCTGGCGGGCGAGGAGGTCGGCCTTCTCGTTCGCCTCGTTGCCGGCATGGCCCTTGACCCAGTGCCAGGCGACATCGTGGCGCTGCAGCGCGGCGTCGAGCTGCTGCCAGAGATCGACATTCTTGACCGGCTTCTTGTCGGCGGTCTTCCAGCCGTTCTTCTTCCAGCCGAAGATCCAGCCGGTGATGCCGCCCTTCACATATTGGCTGTCGGTGTGGAGATCGATCGCGCAGGGACGCTTCAGCGCGTTCAGCGCCTCGATGGCGGCAGTCAGCTCCATGCGGTTGTTGGTCGTCTCGGCGGCGCCGCCGGAGAGCTCCTTCTCGGTGCCGTTATAGATCAGCACGGCGCCCCAGCCGCCCGGGCCGGGATTACCGGAACAGGCACCGTCCGTCCAGATCTGGACGCGCTGCGCCTCGCTCACGGCTCGATCCCGTAGGCACGGACATCGGCGACCGACTGGTGGAAGCGGAGCTTCCTCAGATATTCGAGTGGGTCCTTTGGCGCGACCAGCGCGCCGAGCGGCACGTTGAGCCAGTCATAGAGCCGCGTCAGCAGGAAGCGCAGCGCCGAGCCGCGGGCCAGCAGCGGCAGCGCCGCGCGCTCCTCGGCGGAGAACGGCCGCGTCTTCTCATAGGCGCCGAGCAGCGCGCGCGCCTTGGTGACGTTCAGCGCGCCATCCGCCTCGAAGCACCAGGCATTGAGGCAGATCGCAGCGTCATAGGCGAAGAAGTCGTTGCAGGCGAAATAGAAGTCGATGAGGCCCGACAGCTTCCCGCGCAGGAAGAAGACATTGTCGGGGAAGAGGTCGGCATGGATGACGCCGGCCGGAAGGTCGCTCGGCCATCTCTTCTCCAGCACATCGAGTTCCTCGGCGATCAGCGCGACGAGGCCGGGCGTCACGGTATCCGCCCGCTCCTTCGACCGCTCGAAAAGCGGCCGCCAGCCGGGCACCGAGAGCGCGTTGCGGCGGGAAAGCGCGAAGCCTTCGCCGGCGATATGGAGATCGGCAAGCGCCGCGCCGACGGCGGCACAATGCTCGACGCGCGGCCGGCGGATCCACATGCCGTCGAGAAAGGTGACGATCGCCGCGGGACGGCCCGAGACCTCGCCGAGCGCCTCGCCGGCGCGGTTGCGCACCGGCTGCGGGCAGGTGAGGCCGCGCCGCGCCAGATGCTCCATCAGCCCGATGAAGAAGGGGAGATCGTTCGGATCGACCCGCTTCTCATAGAGCGTCAGGATATGCGGACCCTTCTCGGTGACGAGCAGGAAGTTCGAGTTCTCGACGCCCTCGGCGATCCCCTTCAGCGACACCACCGTGCCGATGTCATAGGTCGCGACGAAGCGGTCGATCTCGTCGTCGGAGATCTCTGTATAGACGGCCATGGTCCGGTCAGGCAGCGGCGGGGCGCAGTTCGCGCGGCAGGTTGAAGGCGATCGTCTCCTCGGCCGTCTGCACGACCTGGACGGTCACGGCATAGCGGGCGGCGAAGGCGTCGATCACCTCCTCGACCAGCACTTCCGGCGCCGAAGCGCCAGCGGTCACGCCGACGCGGCGGAGCGAGCCGAGCGCCGTCCAGTCGATCTCGGCGGCGCGTTGGATCAGCACGGAGACGGGGCAGCCCTCGCGCTCGGCGACTTCGCGCAGGCGCTGTGAATTGGACGAGTTCGGCGCGCCGACCACGATCATCGCATCGACGGAGGCCGCGATCCGCTTCACCGCGTCCTGGCGGTTGGTCGTCGCGTAGCAGATATCTTCCTTGTGCGGCGCCGTAATCGCCGGGAACCGCGCGGTCAGCACCTTGACGATCGCCGCGGTGTCGTCGACCGACAAGGTCGTCTGGGTGATATAGGCGAGCTGCCCCGGATCGCGCGGCTGGAAGGTCTCGGCGTCGGCGACCGTCTCGATCAGCGATACGGCGCCCGGCGGAAGCTGGCCCATGGTGCCGATCACTTCGGGATGGCCGGCATGGCCGATCAGCACGATCTCTCGCGCGCGCTTGAAGTGGATCTGCGCTTCCTTGTGGACCTTGGAAACGAGCGGGCAGGTGGCGTCGAGGAAGAACATCTGCCGCGACTTCGCCGCCTCGGGCACGCTTTTCGGCACCCCATGCGCCGAGAAGACCACCGGCTGGCCGTCATCGGGGATCTCGTCGAGTTCCTCGACGAAGACGGCGCCCTTGCGGCGGAGGCTGTCGACGACATAGCGGTTGTGTACGATCTCGTGGCGCACATAGACCGGCGCGCCGAACTTCTCCAGCGCGAGCTCGACGATCTGGATCGCCCGATCGACGCCGGCACAGAAGCCGCGCGGCGCGGAAAGCAGGATTTCGAGCGGAGGCTTGCTGGTTTCGTCCATGAGGATCTCGTCCGGCGATGCCCGGAATAGAGGGAGGCGAGGCGCGACTGTCAAGCGGCGCGGACGGTGTCGATCGACGAGACGTCGATCTCTCGCTGCGCCCGCCACAGATCATGCTCGGCCTGCATGCGCAGCCAGATCCGGCCGCCGTCGCCGAAGAACTTGCCGAACCGGACAGCCATGGCCGGCGTCACGGGCTGCTTGCAGGAGAGAATGTCGTGCAGCGTCTGGCGCGAGATTCCAAGCCGGCGCGCGATCTCGGACTTCGGCAGGCCCGTGGCGGGAATGACGATCTCCGATAGCAGCTCACCGGGATGGGCCGGCTCGATGTCGGCGTGCCGTGCCACTGCGTCACCCATGATAGTCCTCCATGTCGACATCCACCGCATCCTCGCCCTCGAAGGCGAAGGTGATCCGCCAGTTGCGTGAAACGGAGACGGCGTAGCGCCCTGCCATGTCTCCGCTCAGCGCGTGGAAGCCCAAGCCGGGCAAGTCCATCTCCTGTGGCACCGCGGCGACGTCGAGGCGCGACAGAACGAGGCGGACGCGCTTCAGCCAGTCAGGCCGGATACCGGACGCATCGCCTTTGGTCCAGTAAGCCCGAAGCGGCTTGCTGCGGATCGAGCGGATCATGAGACATGTAAGGCCGCGCCTGACATGACGTCAAGCCTTGCCTGTCAATCGTCGCCTGACGGTTACGCGATCATGGCCTCTTCCTCGCGGAAGAGCAGCGTGCCCGCTTCGGCGGCGGTCATCGCCGGGCCGAAGAGTTGGCCGGCGGCGAATTCGCAGCCGATATCATAAAGATCGAGTGCGTCGTCCTCGCTCTCGGCGCCCTCGGCCATGACGTCCATGTGCAGGTCATGCGCGAGACCGACCATGGCGCGCAGGATGACGCGGCGCTGCCGCGCCGTCGGGCCGCGCACGAAGCCCTGGTCGATCTTCAGCGTGTCGAAGGGCAGGCGCTGCAGATAGGACAGCGAGGAGTGGCCGGTGCCGAAATCGTCGAGCGTCAGGCCGGCGCCGAGATCGCGGACGCGGGCGAGCACCTGCACCGCATATTCCGGATTCTCCATCACGAGGCTCTCGGCGAATTCGAGCTTCAGCGTGCCGCGCTGCACCGCCGCGCGCGAGAGCACCGATTTCACGTCGTTGATGAGGTCGTGGCGCAGCAGGTGGCGGCTCGACATGTTGACGGCCACGAAGAGCGGCACATGCGGGCCGAGCTGCTCCTGCCATTCTGAAAGCTGGCGCGCGGCCTTGTCGAGGACGAAAAGGCCGAGCGGCATCATCAGCCCGTTGCGCTCGGCGAGCGACAGGAACTCGCTGGCCGGCACGCGTCCGAGCTTCGGATGGTCCCAGCGCAGCTCGGCCTCGAAGCCGCCGACGGTCCGGTCTTCCAGGCGCACGATGGGCTTGTAGAGAACCTTGATCTCTTCGCGGCCGATGGCGCGGCGGAGGTCGGCTTCGAGCGTCAGCGCGTCGCCGCCGTTCTGGCGCAGCGCCGGCCGGAAGGCCTCGATGCGGTCGCCGCCGAGACGCTTCGCGGCATACATGGCGATCTCGGCGTCGCGGAACATCTCCACCGCGTCGCGGCGTTCGGCCTCGTGCATCGCGATGCCGAGCGAGGCGGTCAGGAAGATCTCCTTGTCGCCGAAGGAGATCGGCGCGCGCAGCGCACGGCGGACGCTGTCGGCGAAGCCGGCGATGCGCTCGGGCTCGCCCTCGGAGAGGAGCAGGAAGCCGAACTGGTCGCCCGACAGGCGTGCGAGCGTATCCTGCGGCTTCAGCAGGCGCGAGAGGCGGCGCGCGACGGTGAGCAGGATCGAGTCGCCGACCGAGATGCCGAAGCTGTCATTGACATGCTTGAAGCGGTCGATGTCGAGCACGAAGACCGACGGTTCGGCCGCTTCCTCGACCTCGGCGCGGATGAGCGCGGCGGCGAGGCGGTCCATGAACAGAGCACGGTTGGCGAGGCCGGTGAGGTTGTCGAAGACGGAATCGTGCAGCAGCCGCTCCTCGGCGGTGCGCTCCTCCGTCACGTCGCTCATGGTGCCGACGCAGCGGGTGACCTCGCCATCGGAGCCGATGACCGGACGCGCTCTGAGATGGAACCAGCGATAATGGCCGTCTTCGGCGCGCAGGCGGAAATCCTGCGCGATGCGGCCGCGGCGCTGTTCGATCACGGCGTCGAGCGTCGCCTTGAAGCGATCGCGATCGGCGGGATGCAGCACGTCGAGCCAGTCGCGGGCCGGGCCCTCCAGCGTGCCGTGCTTGAGGCCCAGCAAGTCCTCGGCATCGGCGCCGGTCAGGATGCGGTCGCGGGCGACGTCCCAGTCCCAGACGATGTCGCCGGCGCCGACAAGGGCGAGGGCGCGGCGCTCGGTCTCGCCGATCGCACCCTGCACGACAGTGCCGCCGGCGAAGGCGTGCTGCATGACCGTGACGCCGATCAGGAGCACGATGAGCACCAGGCCACCATTCAGCGCCGGCTGGATGACGTCGTTGGCGAGCGCGCCGGTGATGGTGAGATAGGCGCCGAACACCCAGACCATCAGCAGCACCCAGGTCGGGATCAGCATGATGGCGCGGTCGTAGTGATGCAGCGACAGATAGACGATCACGAGGAAGCCGACCGCCACCGTGGCGCCGAGCGAGATGCGCGCGACGCCCGAGGCGATGCCGGGCTCGAACACGGCGACGCCGAGCAGGAAGGCGAGGCCGACCAGCCAGGCGATGACGGCATGGCTGTAGCGCACATGCCATCGGTTGAGATTGAGATAGGCGAAGGTGAAGATCAGCAATGTCGCCGAGAGCAGGACCTCGGCGCCGGCGCGCCACATCTTGTCGTCGCCGGGCGCGATCTGGATCACCTTGTTCCAGAAGCCGAAATCGATGCAGAGATAGATGAGCACCGACCAGGCGAGCGCCGCCGTTGCCGGGAACATGGCCGTGCCCTTGACCACGAAGACAATGGTGAGGAAGAGCGCCAAGAGGCCCGAAATCCCCAGCACGATGCCGTGGTAGAGCGTGAAGGAATTGATGGAATCCTTGTAGGCGTCGGGATCCCACAGATAGAGCTGCGGCAAGTTGGGCGTCCGGAGCTCGGCGACGAAGGTCACGACGGCGCCGGGATCGAGGGTGATGCGGAAGATGTCCGCTTCCTGGCTCGGCTGGCGCTCCGGCGGGAAGCCCTGGCTCGGCGTCACCTGCGCGATGCGCGAGGCGCCGAGATCGGGGATCAGCAGGCCGGAGTTCACGAGACGGAAATGCGGCGCCACCAGCAGGCGGTCGATCTGCTCGTCGCCATTGTTGGCCAGCGCGAAATAGGCCCAGAAGGAATTGCCGCCCGCCTCGTTGGAGCGCACCTCGATGCGGCGCACGATGCCGTCGGCGCCCGGCGCCGTCGAGACCTGCACGCGGTCGGACGGCTCGCGCGAGGCGTAGTCGATGGCCGTGGTGAGATCGAGGGTCTTCCCGTCCAGCGGCACAGTGAGCGCGTCGAGCGCATGGGCGGGCAGAACCGCCCCGGCGATCAAGAACACCACCAGCCCGATCGCTGCGACGATACGGTTAACCGACAAACACACCTCCTGCAGGGCCGTCGAGAAGTACTCTCCCGAGGCTGGTCCGTCCAAGGGTTTTTGGCCGTGCGCCGGCGCTGTCCTCAAGGACGGGGATCGTCGCTGACGATGGCGAACAGGAGATGGTCCTGCCAGCGGCCATCGATGTTGAGATAGCGGCGGGCGTAGCCCTCGCGTGTGAATCCGGCTTTTTCGAGAAGGCGGATGGAGGCCGCGTTGTGCGGCAGGCAGGCCGCTTCGAGGCGATGCAGCCTCAGCGTGTCGAAGACGAAGGGGATGACCGCCTTGACCGCCGCCGTCATGAAGCCGCGCCCGGCGAAGCGCTCGCCCATCCAGTAGCCGAGCGAACAGGACTGCGTGACGCCGCGTACGACATGGGAGAGAGTCAGCCCGCCGACCAGCGCCATGTCAGCGGAGCGGAAGACGAGAAAGGGATAGCCCGTCGCTTCCTGGATCTCGCGCTGATAGCGGCGCAGCCGCCGGCGGTATGCCGGCCGCGTCAGATCGTCGACCGGCCAGACCGGCTCCCAGGGCGTCAGGAAGGTGCGGCTGGCGCCGCGCAACTCGCTCCATGAGGGGTAGTCGCCCATGGCCGGGCTTCGGAGCGTGACCGTCTCGGTCGAGATCACCGGGGTCGGCTGGAACGGAACGACCGAGCGCAGAAATTCCATTCCGGCTCCTATGCCGCGACGGGCGAGCCCAGGCGTTCGGCGATCCGGTCGCGATGCGCGAGACGCTCGATCGGCCCGATTGCGGCGAGCGTCGGCGTCGAGCCGGTGAAGATGCGGCCGGCGAGTTCGCGAAGGCGCACGACATCGACGGCGTCGATCTTCGCGACCAGTTCATCGACCGGAATGGTGCGGCCGAAGAGGAGCACCTGGCGGGCCAACTGGCCGGCGCGGGCGGCGGGGCTTTCGAGGCTCATCAGCAGGCTGGCGCGCATTTGCGCCTTGGCGCGCGCCACCTCCGCCTCGGAGATATCGAGGCTGGCCCGCTCGAGTTCGCCGGTCAGGACGGGCATCAGCTCGTCGATATCCTCGGCGCCGGTCGCCGCATGGATGCCGAAGAGGCCGGTATCGGCAAAGCTCCAGTGGAAAGAATAGATCGAGTAGCAGAGGCCGCGCTTCTCGCGGACCTCCTGGAAGAGGCGCGAGGACATGCCGCCGCCGAGCAGCGAGGCGAGGATCTGCACGGCGTGGAAATCCTCGGAGGCATAGGGCAGCCCCTCGAAGCCGAGCAGGATCTGCGCCTCCATGAGCTTGCGCCGCTCGCGCATGTCGCCGCCGACATAGCGCGCCGTCTCGGGCGCGGCGAGCGGGGTCGAAGGCAGGGAGGCGAAGCGGTCCTCGGCGAGGCGCACGAGGCTGTCGTGATCGACGGCGCCGGCGGCGGAGAGCACCATCGACGGGCCGTGATAGTTGCGGTCCAGATAGGACGAGAGGTGGTGCGGGCGCGTGCGGCGCACCGTCTCCTCGGTGCCGAGAATGGTGCGGCCGAGCGGCTGGCCCGGGAAGGCGCCTTCGACCAAAAAATCGAACACCCGGTCCTCGGGCGTATCCAGCGAGGCGCCGATCTCCTGCACGATGACATGCTGCTCGCGCTCAAGCTCGTTGGCGTCGAAGGCCGAATTGCAGAGGATATCGGAAAGGATGTCGACCGCGAGCTCGGCGTCGGCCTTGAGAATGCGGGCGTAGTAGGACGTCGTTTCGACGCTGGTCGCGGCGTTGACCTCGCCGCCGACCGCCTCGATCTGCTCGGCGATGTCGGTGGCCGAGCGGCGGGCGGTGCCCTTGAAGGCCATATGCTCCAGGAGATGGGAGATGCCGTGCTCGGCAGGGCTTTCGAGGCGGGAGCCGGCGCCGACCCAGACGCCGAGCGCGGCGCTCTCGAGATGGTCCATGGCGTGGCTCGCGACCGTGAGGCCCGAGGGCAGTCTCGTCACCTCGACGCTCATGGGCGACCTTCTCTGCGGATCGCCCGGCTCGCATCGATCATGTTGCTGCCCTTTCCGCGACCGCCCGCGCCCGTTCCTCGACGAAACGGGCGACGGCGGCGCTGTCATTGGGGAGGACGGCGAAGCGCTCCTCCCGCTGCATGAGATCGCCGAGCCAGGAGGGCAGGGCGGGCCTGACGCCGGTCGCGGCTTCAACCGCGGCCGGGAACTTGGCCGGATGGGCCGTCGCGAGCGTGACCATCGGCGCCGCCGATACATCCATCCGCGCCGCGACCGAAAGCGCGACGGCCGTGTGCGGATCGGCGAGATAGCCGGTGGCGGCGAGCGTCGCGCGCATGGTCGCGGCGGTGTCGTCCTCGCCGGCGCGGCCGGCGGCGAATTCGGAGCGGATCGCTTCCAGCGCCGGCGCCGGCACCGTGAAGGCGCCGGACTGCGCGAGTCCGCCCATCAATTGGCGGACGACCGCGTCGTCGCGTCCGGCGGCCTCGTAGAGCAGCCGCTCGAAATTGGACGACACCTCGATATCCATCGAGGGCGACTGCGTCGGCACGACGCCGCTCTTCTCGTAGCGTCCGCTTTCGAGCGTCCGCGCCAGGATGTCGTTGGCGTTGGTCGCGATCACCAGCCGCTCGATCGGCACGCCGATCCGCTTCGCGACATAGCCCGCGAAGACGTCGCCGAAATTGCCGGTCGGGACGGTGAAGGAGACGGGCCGCCAGGGTGCGCCCAGCGCCAGCGCCGAGGTGACGTAATAGACGACCTGCGCGACGATGCGGCCCCAGTTGATCGAATTGACGCCCGAGAGCGAGACGCGGTCGCGGAATTTCAGATCGTTGAACAGCTGCTTGACGATCGCCTGGCAGTCGTCGAACGAGCCCTCGATGGCGACCGCATGGACATTCGCCTCGCGCGCCGTCGTCATCTGGCGCTGCTGGACGGGCGAAACGCGTCCCTTCGGGAAGAGGATGAAGATGTCGGTCGCGTTGCGGCCGCGGAAGGCCTCGATCGCGGCGCCGCCGGTATCGCCCGAGGTGGCGCCGACGATGGTGGCGCGCAGGCCGCGCGCGGCGAGGACATGGTCCATCAGCCGCGCGAGCAGCTGCATCGCGACGTCCTTGAAGGCGAGCGTCGGGCCGTGGAAGAGCTCGAGCAGGAAGGCGTTCGGCCCGGTCTGCACCAGCGGCGTCACGGCGGGATGGCGGAAGGTGGCATAGGCCTCGCGGCAGAGGCGCGCCAGAAGCGCATCGCCGATTTCGCCGCCGACAAAGGGGCGGATGATCGCGAAGGCGACTTCGTCATAGGGGCGGCCGGCGAGCCTTGCCAGCGTCTCGGGCGAGAAGGCCGGCCAGGTTTCGGGCACATAAAGGCCGCCGTCGCGTGCGAGGCCGGCGAGCAGGACGTCGCAGAATCCGAGCTGGGGCGCGGTGCCGCGCGTGCTCACATATTTCACGGAACTCGATACCTCCACCGGACCGCCTTCCGTCCCGGCGGCCGAAGCCGCACCCTATCGCCGGCCGGCGAAGGCGGCAAGCGTAGCGGGCCCGAGCGGGACGCGCTGCGAGGGGCGCGCGGTTCCTTTCGGCCACTAAGTCGCCAAAGACGGAAGCGACTGTTATAGAGGTCGCGCTTCAGCGTCGAGGAATATCTGGCAATGCAGTCATCGTCTGTCCGCGCTCCGCGCCCCGTCCGCTTCGCGCTGCCCGCCACGGCGATCCTCCTGGCCGCCACGCTTGCCGGGTGCAACAGCTTCGGCGGCGGCTCGGAAAGCGCGTCCGCGCCGGTGCCGGTCGCATCCGCCGATGGATCGGCCGCGGCCCCGGTTGCGGCTTCCGGCGGTACCAATCCGGTCGCCAATGCGATTTTCGGCGGTCCCAGCGCCGGCATGGCCGGTGCCGTGGTGCTCGACCCCAACGATTATCAGGCGACCTTCAAGCTTTGCCCGCCGGTCGCGATCCGGCCCGGCACCGAGCAGATGACCGCCTATCAGGCGGGCGCCAAGCCGGACCCGGTCACCGGTGCCGGCCCGCCGATCACCTATATCGCCTCCATCGTCAAGACTGCCCGCGAGTGCACGAAGGCGGCCAATGGCGAGGTAGCGGTCAAGGTCGGCGTCATCGGCCGCGTCGTCGCGGGGCCGGCCGGCAAGGCGGGCCCGGTCACCATCCCGCTGCGCATCGCCGCGGTGCAGGGCACCGACAAGATGATCTCCTCGCAGCTCTACAAGATCCAGGTCACGCTCGCCGAACCCAATCTCTCTGGCGACTTCACCAAGATCGACCAGACGATCACGCTCCCCATCGCCCCCGGCAATTCCGACTACAAGATCTATGTCGGCTTCGACGAGGGCCCGGCCCCGAAGGCCTCGCGGCGCAGCGAACCGACCGGCTGAGGCGGGGCCGACCACACATCCGCTGCGGCGGTTCGTCCCTCGACGCGTCTGTGGTCTTCCTTGACTGGCGCGCGGCGCTCTCTACACTTCGCTCTCGGCCGGGTTGTCGTCGCGATCCGGCCGGGATGAGGCCCTAAAGGCATCGTTCCCACGACCGCCGGGAGAGACTGGTGGGGTTCGCCCCGCTGGCGCCGAAGGAGCAACCGCCCCGGAAACTCTCAGGCTCAAGGACCGGACGGTCGGCGACGCTCTGGAAAGCAGACCCGTCTTCTTGAGGCGGGGCTCACCGAAGGAGCAGCCTTCCCGGCCGTAAGGCAGGGGAGGGAAATCTCTCAGGTTCTCGGACAGAGGGGGGCGCGGACAGTCCGTCTTTCGGACAGGCCGCGCATTGCAACCCCGTCCGAGGAGCCTTCATGGCCGACGCCGATTCGCCTTCAGCCGATTCCCTGCTCGAAACACCGCTCGCGACGCTGCATCGCGCACTCGGCGCCCGCATGGTGCCCTTCGCGGGCTATGCGATGCCGGTCCAGTATCCGTCCGGCATCCTCGCCGAGCACAACTGGACGCGCGAGAAGGCCGGTCTCTTCGACGTGTCGCATATGGGCCAGGCCTTCCTGGTCGGCCCCGACCATGCGACCACGGCGCGGGCGCTGGAGGCGCTGACGCCGGGCGATTTCCTCGGTCTCGCGCCGGGCCGCATCCGCTACACGCTGCTGACCACGGGCGAAGGCGGCATTATCGACGATCTGATGGTGACGCGGCCGGCCGATGCGGCGGACGGGACGCTGTTCCTCGTCGTCAACGCCGCGCGCAAGGCGATCGACTATGCCCATATCGCCGCCAATCTCCCCGCAGGCGTCACGCTGCGGCCGATCGAGGACCGCGCCCTGCTCGCTTTGCAGGGGCCGCTCGCCGCTGCGGTGCTCGCGCGGCATGTGTCCGGCGCCGAGACGATGGGCTTCATGACGGCGGCCGAGACCGCTTTCGACGGCATCCCGGTCGCCATCAGCCGCTCCGGCTATACCGGTGAGGACGGCTACGAGATCTCCGTCGCCGCCAGCGAGGCGGAAGCGGTGGCGCGGGCGCTGCTCGCCGCGGAGGAGGTCAAGCCGATCGGGCTCGGCGCGCGCGATTCGCTGCGCCTCGAGGCCGGTCTCTGCCTCTATGGCCACGATATCGACGAGGCGACCTCGCCGGCCGAGGCCGATCTCGGCTTCGCTGTTTCGAAGCGGCGCCGCGCCGAGGGCGGCTTCCCCGGCGCCGGGCGCATCATCGCCGAATTCGCGGATGGGCCGGCGCGGCTTCGGGTCGGCATCCAGCCGGAGGGCCGCGCGCCGGCACGCGAGGGCACGGAAATCCGCGACGCATCCGGCGCGCTGGTCGGGCTCGTCACGTCGGGCGGTTTCGGGCCGACCGCCGGCGGCCCGGTCGCGATGGGCTATGTCGCCGCCGAGTCCGCCGCGCCCGGCACGCCGCTGACGCTTTCCGTCCGCGGCAAGGATCTTGCTGCGCGCGTCGTGCCGCTGCCCTTCGTGCCGCACCGCTACTTCCGTAAGAAAGCGTCCTGAACCGCGCCTTCCAACCGACAAGAACCAGAGGACCAGCCATCATGGCGACCTATTTCACCAAGGACCACGAATGGGTCCGCATCGACGGCGACATCGCGACCGTCGGCATCACCGACTATGCGCAGTCGCAGCTCGGCGACGTCGTCTATGTCGAGCTTCCGGAGATCGGCAAGGAACTGAAGAAGGGCGACGAGGCCGCAGTAGTCGAATCGGTGAAGGCGGCGAGCGAGGTGTTCGCGCCGATCTCCGGCACCGTCGAGGGCGTCAATGCCGGGCTCGTCGATCAGCCGGCTGCCATCAACGAGTCCGCCGAGGGCGCCGGCTGGTTCCTGCGCCTCATCGTGGCCGACAAGGGCGAGCTCTCCGGCCTCATGGACGAGAGCACCTACCGGAACTTCCTCGAGACGCTCTGAGCGGGCCGTCAATCAAAGGGTGCGCGATGCGCTATCTTCCCCATTCCGAGGCGGACCGGCAGGCGATGCTCGCCGCCATCGGCGTCGGTTCGATCGATGACCTCTTCCTCGACATCCCGGCCAATCTCCGCGTCCATGGACTCACCCTGCCCAAGGCGGCGGGTGAGCTCTCGGTCGAGCGGACACTCGGGCGGATGGCGGCGCGCAACGTGCCGGCCGGCTCGGTGCCGTTCTTCGTCGGCGCCGGGGCCTATCGCCACCATGTGCCGGCCAGCGTCGATCACCTGATCCAGCGCTCGGAATTCCTCACCTCCTATACGCCCTACCAGCCGGAGATCACGCAGGGGACGCTGCAATATCTCTTCGAGTTCCAGACCCAGGTCGCGCATCTGACCGGCATGGAGGTTGCCAACGCCTCGATGTATGACGGCTCGACCGCGACGGCCGAGGCGGTGCTGATGGCCCATCGCGTGACGCGGCGGAAGAAGGCGGTGCTCTCGGGCGGGCTGCATCCGCATTACCGCGCCGTCGTCGCGACGACCTCGGCCATGGCCTCCGATGCCGTGGACGCGCTCGACGCCGATCCGCTCGGCACCGAGGACATCCTTTCGCGCATCGACGGCGAGACCTCCTGCGTCGTCGTGCAGTCGCCCTCCGTCTATGGCCATCTCATCGACCTCGCACCGATCGCCGAGAAGGCGCATCAGGTCGGCGCGCTACTCGTTGCGGTCTTCACCGAGGCGGTCTCGCTCGGGATCGTCGAGCCGCCGGGCGCGCAGGGCGCCGACATCGTCGTCGGCGAGGGCCAGTCGATCGGCAACCCTCTCACCTTCGGCGGCCCCTATGTCGGGCTCTTCGCGGCGCGGATGAAGCATGTCCGCCAGATGCCGGGCCGGCTCTGCGGCGAGACGGTCGACGCGGAAGGGCGGCGCGGCTTCGTGCTGACGCTCTCGACCCGCGAGCAGCATATCCGCCGCGACAAGGCGACCTCGAATATCTGCACCAATTCGGGCCTCTGCGCGCTCGCCTTCACCATCCACATGACGCTGCTCGGCGAGACGGGCCTTGCGCGCCTCGCCCGCATCAATCACGCGAATGCCGTCGAACTCGCGGAGATGCTTGTCGAGGTGCCGGGTGTGTCGCTGCTCAACGAGAGCTTCTTCAACGAGTTCACGCTGCGCCTGCCGCGCGAAGCGGCCGGCGTCGTCGAGGCGCTGGCCGCGAAGGGCATTCTCGGCGGCGTCCCGGTCTCGCGGCTCGAGCCGGGCCGTCCCGATCTCGCCGATCTTCTCATCGTCGCCTCCACCGAGGTGAATACCGTCGACGACCGCATCGCCTTCGCGGCCGCGCTGCAGGAGGTGCTGGCATGAGCATGAACACCCAAGGCCGCCCGACCTCCGCCGGCGAGGCGTCCGTCAGCGCGATCGATACCTTCACCGGCAATCGCGCGCTGCAGCAGGAAGAGGCGCTTCTCTTCGAGATCGGGCGGCATGGCACGACCGGCGTCGATCTCGACGAGCCCGAGGCCTTCACGTCGCGGCTCGGCAAGCTCCAGCGCAAGGCGCCGCTCGATCTGCCCGGCCTTTCCGAACCGGAGGCGGTGCGCCACTATGTGCGGCTGAGCCAGAAGAACTACGCCATCGACAGCGGGCTCTATCCGCTCGGCTCCTGCACGATGAAGCACAATCCGCGCCTCAACGAAAAGCTGGCGCGGCTGCCGGGCTTCGGCGACATCCATCCGCTGCAGCCGCTCTCGACCGTTCCCGGCGCCGTCGAACTGATGGCCGAACTCGGCCGCTGGCTGATCGAGATGACCGGCATGACCAGCGTCGCGCTGTCGCCGAAGGCCGGCGCGCATGGCGAGCTTTGCGGCATGATGGCGATCAAGGCCGCGATCGAAGCGCGTGGCGAGCCGCGCGACATCGTGCTGGTGCCGGAATCGGCGCATGGCACCAATCCGGCGACCGCGGCGCTGCTCGGCTTCAAGGTGGTCACGGTCCCGGCCCGCGCCGACGGCACGGTCGATCCGGAGGCGGTGAAGGCGCTGCTTTCGCCTCAGGTCGCGGCGATCATGCTGACCAATCCGAACACCTGCGGCCTCTTCGAGCGCGACGTGGTCGCGATCGCGGCGGCGGTGCATGCGGCGGGCGCCTATTTCTACTGCGACGGCGCCAATTTCAACGCCATCGTCGGCAAGGCCAAGGTCGGCGAACTCGGCGTCGACGCCATGCATATCAACCTGCACAAGACCTTCTCGACGCCGCATGGCGGCGGCGGGCCGGGGGCCGGGCCGGTCGTGTTCTCGAGCCGCCTCGCCGCCTTCGCGCCGCTGCCCTTCGTGCGGATCGGCGCCGAGGGACCGGTGCTGGTCGAGGACGAGGCGGCGCTTCAGGCCGGCGAGACGCCATTCGGCCGCATGGTCGCCTTCCACGGCCAGATGGGCATGTTCGTCCGCGCCCTGTCCTACATGCTCTCGCATGGCGGCAATGGCCTCCGCCAGGCATCCGAGGACGCGGTGCTCAACGCCAATTATGTCCGCGCCGGGCTTCGCGATGTGATGACCCAGCCGTCGGGCGACCGCACCTGCATGCATGAGGTGCTGTTCGACGACGGCTTCCTCGAGGGGACGGGGGTCACGACGCTCGATTTCGCCAAGGCGATGATCGACGAGGGTTATCATCCGATGACGATGTATTTCCCGCTCGTCGTGCATGGCGCGATGCTGATCGAGCCGACGGAATCGGAATCGAAGGCCTCGCTCGACCTCTTCGTCGCCACGCTGCGCGATCTCGTCATGAAGGCGAAAGCCGGCGATATCGCCCGCTTCCGCGAGGCGCCGCGCTTCGCTCCGCGGCGGAGGCTCGACGAGACTCGGGCGGCCCGCCAGCCGAAGCTCACTTATGAGCGGCCCGTCCCGTTCGAACAGGCGGCCGAATGAGGCTCAGCGCGCGCGGCTCGCGCTGAGCCGCGCGCCCCTGAAACCGCCGGCCGCGACGCTGTCGCAGAGCGCCTGCCACTGGCAGTCAGCGCAGGCGGCGCGGCTGTTCCCGGTCGCGAAGGCCGCGCGCATCGCCGAGAGGCGGTCCGCGTCGAGCGCGAAGCGGCTGCCGGCCTCAAGCTGGATGCCGAGCAGCGCCGAGAGGGCGCTGGCGGCAGCGGCGTCGCGCGCCGTCACGCTCTCGTTGCGGCAATGCGAATCGGGGAGCAAGAGTGCCGGGGCGCAGACGCTGTCCGGCCCGTCGACGAGGAGGATCTCCTCGCCGGCCGAAAGGCGGTCCAGCACGGCGTCGTAGTTTTCGCAGAAGGCCGGACTGTAGCCCTTGCCGACATAGGTCAGCATGCAGAGCAGGTGATGCGGGCGAAGTTCCACCGTCACCTTGGAGCGCGCGCTATTCGTCGAGGCCGGACCAGGCCGCGAAGGCGGAGACGGTGGCCGGAAGGTCGGCCATGCGGCGGATGACCGTCTCGGCGCCGGCGGCGGTGAGCTGGTCGGCATGACCCGGCCAGGAATGCGAGCCGCCGATGAAGCCGATGACGCGCATGCCGGCCGCCTTGGCGCCATGCACGCCATGCGTCGAATCCTCGATCACCACGCAGTCGCGCGGATCGGCGTCGAACTCGTTGGCGGCATGCAGGAAGACGTCCGGCGCCGGCTTCGGCCGCTTGTTGCCGATCGCCACCGCCGAAAAGATGTAGGGCCGGAAGCGGTCATAGAGCTTGGTGCGGGTCAGCGAGATCTTGAGGCGCTCGGGCGAGGAGTTCGAGCAGATGCAGCGCTGGTAGTCGAGGCGGTCCAGCATGTCGTGGACGCCGGGGATGATCTCGAGCTCGTCGGCGAGGCGGCGGTCGAGCTCGGCATCGGTCTGCTTGTGGAAGCCCTCCGGCAGCGGGTGACCGAGATCGGACTCGATGATCTTCGCGATCCGGTCCCAGGTGAGGCCCGCGAAGCGATGCGACATCTCGTCGACCGAAATCTCGTAGCCGACCTCCTTCAGCCGCTCGCTGTCAACGCGCGAGGCCAGGATCTCGGAATCGACGAGGACGCCGTCGCAATCGAAGATGACGAGCATGGGGAGAGAGTTCCTGATTGTTGCGGCCGCGTCCTAACAGATCGGAGCGGCGCTGCCTATTGCACGCTGATCGGGACGGTCGCGAACACGGCCTTGCCGTCGCCGGCGACATAGCGGAGCTCATAGGAGCCGGGCTCGGCGGGAACCGTGATGCGCACCGTCGGCATGTCGGGGCGCACGCGGGCCATGGTGAGATGCTCGGACGAGGCCATGCCGCTCCTGGCGATCGTGACATCGTCATAGCGGGCGCCGGGGCCGGTCCAGGCGACGTCGATGCGCGTTCCGGCCGCTGCCGAGGGCGGCGCGTTCAGCGTCGCGGCCGGCGGATCGACCGTGATGGCGACCTTGGCGGGCACCGTGTTGTCGGCGGCGGAATGGTAGAGCACCTCGTAGCTGCCGGGCTGGAGCGGCGCGTCGAGCGTCACCGACTTGCCGTTGTGGCGAAGGCCGACGCCATCGAGCCGCGTCGGGTCGCCGGCCTTGGTGATCCAGATCTCGTCGAAGCGCTCGGCCGGACCGGTCCAGGCGATCGTCATCGGCGCCCCCGCCGGAACGCGAGCCGGCGCGGAGACCGTCACCGGCCGCATCGCGACATCGAGCGTCTTCGTCGCGAGAACGGCGTTCAGCTCGGGATGGTAGTAGCGGATCTCGTAGGTACCGGCTTCGGCCGGCGCCTGCATCTCGCGCGTCTTGCCGTCGGCGCCGACGAGCACGCTGCGGATTTCCGAGCCGGCGGGAAGGCCCGGCCAGGTGATCTGGATGCGGTCGCCCTTCGTCTTCGGGCCGTCATAGCCGACCGCGAACCTGTCCGACTGGATGACCCGCCCGGGCGCCTCGATCGAGGCGGTGGGCAGCGTCGCCGGCGGCGCTTTCGCATTGGCGAGCGCAGCGGCGAGACCGCCGCCGAGATCGGTGCCGTCCTTGGCGTTGAGGAACTTGCCGCCGCCCTGCTCGGCGATGCAGGCGGCGCGCGCGCTGTCGGCCTCGTCAAGCCCGAGGCCGATCACCTCGATGGCGAGATCCTTCGACTTCGCCTTCAGCGCGCCGGCGAGCACGCAGGGATCGGCGTCGCAGGCCTCGATCTTGTCGACGATGACGACGATGGTCGCGTGGTCCTTGCGGTAGTCGATGGCGTTGGCGGCGCGCTCGATGGCGACGGCAAGCGGCGCCTTGCCGCGCGGGGTCAGCTTGGCCGCCGCCTGCGATACCGCCTCGTTGCCGTCCTGCTGCGGCTTCACGACGACCTTGGCGTCGCCGCAACTCGTCTTGCTCTCGCTGCCGAAGGCGACGAGCCCGACCCTGGCCTCGGTCGGAAAGTCGGTCATGGCCGAGGCCACGGCGTCGGCGACGAGATCGGCCTTGCGGTCGCGGCCGAGCTTGCCGGCCATCGAGGCGGAGGAATCGATCACCAGCATCGCGCTGTCGGCAAGGGCCGGCACGGCGAGGAGCGCGAGCATCGCGGCGACGAGGGGCAGGCGGAACGTCATCGGGGCCTCGGTCTTGCGGCCGTCAGCGGCCGGTCGTGCGGGTGCGGCGCATGATGCGCCAGCCTTATCGCACGATTCTAGCCGATCTTCTCCGGCGAAACGATGTCCGCCGCGCCGCAGTCGCCGCGAAAGGTTGTCTTAACCACGCTTCCTAACGCGGTTTTCACCCTGCTCGCTAACCATGGTCGCCGGAATCTGTGAGTGTTGCGTTGGGAGTTGCGGGCATGCGGGGAGTTCAGCTGAAGACGGTCGCGACGGGTGCGCGTCCGGCCTTTGCCGATACGATCATCAAGGGCGATTGCGTCGCCGCGCTGGAACAGCTTCCCGCCCATTCGATCGATGTCGTCTTCGCCGATCCGCCCTATAATCTGCAGCTCGAAGGCGGGTTGACGCGGCCGGACCAGTCGGTCGTGGACGGGGTCGACGATGCCTGGGACCAGTTCGCGAGCTTCGAGGCCTATGACGCCTTCACCCGTGCCTGGCTGCTCGCCGTGCGGCGCGTGCTGAAGCCGGATGGCACGATCTGGGTGATCGGCTCCTATCACAACATCTTCCGCGTCGGCACGATGCTGCAGGATCTCGGCTTCTGGATTCTCAACGACGTCGTTTGGCGCAAGACCAATCCGATGCCGAATTTCCGCGGCAAGCGCTTCACCAATGCGCATGAGACGATGATCTGGGCCTCGCGCGGTCCGAAGTCGCGCTACACCTTCAACTACGAGGCCATGAAGGCCTTCAACGACGATGTGCAGATGCGCTCGGACTGGCTGATCCCGATCTGCACCGGTTCCGAGCGGCTGAAGGACGAGGCCGGCGACAAGCTGCATCCGACGCAAAAGCCCGAGGCGCTGCTCGCCCGCGTGCTGCTCGCCTCGACCGAGCCGGGCGACATCGTGCTCGATCCCTTCTTCGGCTCGGGCACCACCGGCGCGGTCGCCAAGCGGCTCGGCCGCCACTATGTCGGCGTCGAGCGCGAGGAGGCCTATATCGAGGCCGCCACAGCCCGCATCGCCGCCACCGAGACGGCGCCCGCAGCCGCCCTGCAGTTGCTCAAGGGCAAGAAGGCGGAGCCGCGCGTTCCCTTCGGCTCGCTGATCGAGCGCGGTCTCGTCCAGGCCGGCGCCATCCTCTTCGCCGGCGGCGGCGTTCACCAGGCCCGCGTGCGCGCCGACGGCTCGGTCGAATCGGGCAGCCATACCGGCTCCATCCACAAGGTCGGCGCGCTGGTGCAGGGCCTCGACGCCTGCAATGGCTGGACCTTCTGGCATACCCATGTCGACGGCCGCCTCGCCCTCATCGACACGCTCCGCCAGCAGGTCCGCGACGAAATGGCCGTCGCGGGCGGATAAGCGGACTGCTCGACGTAAATTCTGCACCTGGCGTCTGACGAGCCAAGACGCCTCTTTGCTCGCGGTGTTACCGGGTCACGCTGCCGAGAAGAGGCGTTTTGCGCCAGTCGAATGCAAAACAGCGATCTTGCTCGGCTTTCTGGTCTGACGGCTGGAGACCAAGATCAGCGTAGAGAACGGCGTCAACTGAGGGCAGACCGGTCGACGCATTGACGACGATCACGGGCAACAGTGGATAGCCAGCATCAAAGCATCGGATCGCAATGCCCCCAAGGATGTCACCCCATCCGCGCGGAGAGCGTCCAAATCTCTCCGAGAGCGCACCATAAGTGATAGTCCGTCCCAAAATGGCAGATTCGGCCAAATGAATCGCCACGCTTTGATCGTAGGAGTTTTTCATTCGGCGCCGATGCGCATCGGAAATATTTGGCATTTATCTCGGACCGGAAGTGATTCCAGATCTGTTCTGGTGTTTATTGCACTGCAAAACAGGGGCCGTTTGTCAATTTCCCAGAGAAGAATGAGTCCTTAAAGAAGCTCTTATCCGCGCCTCTAGGATGACATCGTCAATTGAGCGTAAGCTGATACCGCTTGCGACGCCGGCGTCTATAAGGGACTGAAGCAAGTTAGCTGCGTCTGGGCAATCCTGCTTGCCGCCGACCGTTTCGCGAAGATGGTCGTTGGCAGTTCCTGGGGGTAAGTCGCGCATTTGGTCCTTAATCCAAGGCCCGACTGCTTACACTGCGGAAAGTGAATGGTGGCATCAACGGCCACCAGCCTGCAAGACTTGGCGCATACATGCAATTCGCGCCACGCGTTGAGTTACGTGCTCACACGAAACGGAAGCCGGGCGGATAGGCGTGGAAGCCGTCGAAATCGGGCTTGCCGACGGGAACGCCGAGATGGCGGAGGATCGCGTAGGCGCTCGTGAGGTGGAAGAAGAAGTTCGGCAGCGCGTAGGCGGTCGCGAAGGTGAGCGCGTCGGCCTCGACCAGCGCGTCGCCCGCGCGCTCTGACGCGGGAAGCGTTTCGGCGGCGTCGATCGCCGCCGGATCGAGCGCCGAAAGCGCTTCGATCCGCTCGGCGATGCGGAGGCGGAGATCCGCGATGCGCGCGCCTTCGGCCGGTCCGAGCGCCGCGAGCTCGGGCGCCACCGGCTTCAGCGCGCGCACCGAGAAATTGGCGGCGATGAGCACCTGCCGGCGGAGATCGAACATGTCCTCGGCGAGCGCGGTGGCGAGCAGCGCCTCTTCGTCATGCCCGCCCTGCGCGAAAGCGTCGAGGCGCTGCATGAGTCCGTCGAGCTGCCGCAGATAGCGCAGCAGCACCGGCACGGTGACGGCATGGAGGCCGGCCATCGCACAACTCCGTCAGGCGGTGAGGCGCACGCCCCATTTTTCGAGATCGGCGCGCATCGTCGCCGGATCGACGAAGCGCTCGGCGTTCCAGCCGGCCGCGCGGGCCGCCTCGATATTGGCCGGCATGTCGTCGAAGAACAGCGTCGCCGCCGGATCGAGGTCA
>CAWZZK010000070.1:0-11491 GCA_963966455.1 Kaistia sp.
GAGCTCCTGCCACAGATCGAGCAGCATCGCCGGGATCGGCGGCCAAGGCCGGCCGGTCACGGGATGGGTCGCCTGATAGCGGTATCCGGCGCGGTCGGAGACCCAGCCGAGCGCGCCGCAATTGGTCATGCGGACGGAGAAAGGCTTGCCGGTGCGCGGCATTTCCGGCCGGTAGAGCGGCGCCTCGGCGACGACGGCGCGGATCGCGGCGAGCAGCCGCTCCTGCGCTTCGCGGTCCAGCAAGCCGTCATGGAGCGCCACGCCTTCGGGCAACGCCGCGGTCGCCGCTCCTCCACTTGACGGGCTTCTCATCGCTTCACTCCCATCGCTCGCCGAAAGCGGCACAATCCGCCGCGTGCTGCCGCCTTGCGGCTCTTTGGCCATCTTCTTATATACGCGGTCGAACCCGGGACCGGCGCTTCCAAGGCGGCGGTTCCGAACCCGAATATGTCGCTGGGGGCCGTTCGGAATTCCGGCCCAGTTCCGCGGATGCCTCCTCGAGGGTCCGCACGGCCCGCCGAAAAGGAGAGAACATATGGCTAAGGTCATCGGTATCGACCTCGGTACCACCAATTCCTGCGTCGCCGTCATGGACGGCAAGACCCCGAAGGTCATCGAGAACGCAGAGGGCGCCCGCACCACCCCGTCCATGGTCGCGTTCAGCGATAATGGCGAGAAGCTCGTCGGCCAGCCGGCCAAGCGCCAGGCGGTCACGAACCCCGAACACACCTTCTTCGCAGTGAAGCGCCTGATCGGCCGCCGCTTCGACGATCCCATGGTCACGAAGGACAAGGACCTCGTGCCCTACAAGATCGTGCGCGGCCCGAACGGCGACGCCTGGGTCGAGGCCGAGGGCGAGAAATACTCGCCGGCCCAGATCTCGGCCTTCATCCTGCAGAAGATGAAGGAGACGGCCGAGGCCTTCCTCGGCACGACGGTCGACCAGGCCGTCATCACCGTCCCGGCCTATTTCAACGACGCCCAGCGCCAGGCGACCAAGGACGCCGGCAAGATCGCCGGCCTCGAGGTGCTGCGCATCATCAACGAGCCGACGGCGGCTGCGCTCGCCTATGGCCTCGAGAAGAACGAAGGCAAGACGATCGCCGTCTATGACCTCGGCGGCGGCACCTTCGACATCTCGATCCTCGAGATCGGCGACGGCGTCTTCGAGGTGAAGTCGACGAATGGCGACACGTTCCTCGGCGGCGAGGACTTCGACATGCGCCTCGTCAACTATCTCGCCGACGAGTTCAAGCGCGAGCAGGGCATCGACCTGCGCGGCGACAAGCTCGCCCTGCAGCGGCTGAAGGAAGCCGCCGAGAAGGCGAAGATCGAGCTCTCCTCGGCGCAGCAGACCGAGATCAACCTGCCCTTCATCACCGCCGACGCCAAGGGCCCGAAGCACCTCACCATCCGCCTGACGCGCTCGAAGTTCGAGGCGCTGGTCGATGACCTCGTGCAGAAGACCGTGGCGCCCTGCAAGGCGGCGCTGAAGGATGCCGGCCTCACCGCCGGCGAGATCGACGAGGTGGTCCTGGTCGGCGGCATGACCCGCATGCCGAAGATCCAGGAGATCGTGAAGCAGTTCTTCGGCAAGGAGCCGCACAAGGGCGTCAACCCGGACGAGGTCGTCGCCATGGGCGCCGCGATCCAGGCCGGCGTGCTCCAGGGCGACGTCAAGGACGTCCTGCTGCTCGACGTGACCCCGCTGTCGCTCGGCATCGAGACGCTCGGCGGCGTGTTCACGCGCCTCATCGAGCGCAACACCACGATCCCGACCAAGAAGAGCCAGGTCTTCTCGACCGCCGAGGACTCGCAGTCCGCCGTGACCATCCGCGTCTTCCAGGGCGAGCGCGAGATGGCGGCCGACAACAAGATGCTCGGCCAGATCGATCTCGTCGGCATTCCGCCGGCGCCGCGCGGCGTGCCGCAGATCGAGGTGACCTTCGACATCGACGCCAACGGCATCGTCAACGTCTCGGCCAAGGACAAGGGCACCGGCAAGGAGCAGCAGATCCGCATCCAGGCGTCCGGCGGCCTCTCCGACGCCGATATCGAGAAGATGGTGAAGGACGCCGAGGCGCATGCCGCCGAGGACAAGAAGCGCCGCGCCGCGGTCGAGGCCAAGAACCAGGGCGAGGCCCTGATCCACTCGACCGAGAAGTCGCTCGCCGATTACGGCTCCAAGATCTCGGCCGCCGACCGTTCGGCGATCGAGACGGCGGTCGCCGACCTCAAGGCCGCGCTCGAGGGCGACGACGCCGAGGACATGCAGAAGAAGACGGCGGCTCTGGCCCAGGTCTCCATGAAGCTCGGCGAGGCGATGTATGCCGCCTCGCAGGCTGAAGGCGGCGAAGGGGCCGAGGCCACCGGCGCGAAGAACGACGACGTCGTCGACGCCGACTTCGAGGAAGTCGACGACGACAAGAAGAAGTCGGCGTAAACAGAGCGTCCGTGATAGTATTGGGGGCCCGGCGCGGAAACGCGCCGGGTCTTCCATGATCCGGACCCGGATTATCGCCTTTCCCTTTTAAGTTTCCGGCACAGGTCTAGACATCGTCCGATGGCCAAGGTCGACTATTACGAAGTGCTGGGCGTCGCCCGGGACGCCGACGACAAGACGCTGAAGGCGGCCTTCCGCAAGCTCGCGATGCAGTATCACCCGGACCGCAATCCGGGCGATCACACAGCCGAGTCGAAGTTCAAGGAAATCAACGAGGCCTACGAGAAGCTGCGCGACCCGCAGAAGCGGGCCGCCTATGACCGTTTCGGCCATGCCGCCTTCGACGGACCGGGCGGTGGCCCCGGCGGCTTCTCCGGCGATTTCGGCTCGTCGATGTCGGACATTTTCGACGACATCTTCGGCGAGTTCATGGGCGGGCGGCGCGGCCAGCGCCCGACCGGCGGCCGCGAGCGCGGGGCCGATCTCCGCTACAACATGGAGATCACGCTCGAGGAAGCCTATTCCGGCAAGACTGCCGAAATCCGCGTCCCGACCAAGATCGCCTGCGAGACCTGTTCTGGAACCGGCGCGCGGCCGGGCTCGCATCCCAAGGTCTGCACCACCTGCGACGGCCATGGCCGCGTCCGCGCCGCGCAGGGCTTCTTCTCGATCGAGCGCACCTGCCCGACCTGCGGCGGCCGCGGCGAGATCATCTCCGACCCGTGCGAGAAATGCGGCGGCACCGGCCGCCAGACGCAGGAGCGCACGCTTCAGGTCAACATCCCGGCCGGCATCGAGGACGGCACGCGCATTCGCCTTTCCGGCGAGGGCGAGGCCGGCCTCAAGGGCGGCCCGGCCGGCGATCTCTATCTCTTCCTGTCGGTGAAGCCGCATGCGCTGTTCCAGCGCGAGGGCGCCGACATCTTCTGCCGCGTGCCGATCTCGATCACCACGGCCGCGCTCGGCGGCCAGTTCGACGTGCCGACGGTCGAGGGTGGCAAGACGCGTGTCAAGGTTCCGGAAGGCACGCAGACCGGCAAGCAGTTCCGCTTGAAGGGCAAGGGCATGCCGGTGCTGCGCTCGGCGCAGATGGGCGACATGTATATCCAGGTCGTCGTCGAGACGCCGAGCAACCTTTCGCGCCGGCAGCGCGAACTCCTCGAAGAATTCGAGCAGGCCTCGTCGGAAGAGAACAATCCGGAATCGGCCGGCTTCTTCGCCCGCATCCGCGATTTCTTCGGCGGGTCGTGAGGCGGCTTCGTCACAGGATTGCCTTGAACACGGCCGCATGATGGCGGCGCGCAAAGAGAGGGCCGCATGTCGACGATCGAGAAGCGCAAGCTGAAGTCCGCCGTCGCCGACGAGGTCCGCTTCCTCTGCAACTGGATGGGCCGGCCGCTCACCACCGGCGCCGTCAGCCCGTCCGGCAAGGCGCTGACCAAGCTGATGGCGAGCTTCGTCGATCCCGCCGATCCCCGCCCGGTGGTCGAGCTCGGCCCCGGCACCGGCGTCGTCACCAAGGCGCTGCTCGACCGCGGCGTCGCGCCGGAGCGGCTGGTCTCGATCGAGTTCAATCCCGATTTCTGCGCGCTGCTCAGAAAGCGCTTCGCCGGCGTCAGCATCATCGAAGGCGACGCCTATACGCTCGGCGAAACGCTGAAGGGCACGGTCGATGGCGAGATCTCGGCGGTCGTCTCATCGCTGCCCTTGTTCACGCGGCCGTTCGAGATGCGGCGCGCGCTGATCCTCGAGGCGCTGGACCGCATGCCGGCGGGGCGGCCGCTGATCCAGTTCTCCTATGCGCTGGTGCCGCCGGTGCCGGCCGAGCCCGGCCGCTTCACCGTCGAACACACGCATTGGGTGGTGATGAACCTGCCGCCAGCCCGCGTCTGGCTCTATCGCCGGGCAGGCTGATGCCCCTCCTCCTCTACGTCTCGCATCCGGAAGTCGCGATCGATCCGGCGATCCCGGTTCCCGACTGGGGCCTCTCGGCCAAGGGCCGCGACCGCGCCTCGGCTTTCGCGCCGCATCCGCTCGTGGCCTCGGCCGCCCGTATCGTCGCGAGCCGTGAGAAGAAGGCGATCGAGACCGCCGAAATCCTCGCCGCGCCGCGCGGCCTCGCCGTCGAGATTCGTGACGATCTGCACGAGAACGACCGCTCGGCGACCGGCTTCCTGCCGCCTCCGGAATTCGAGGCGACGGCGAACCGCTTCTTCGCCGAGCCGGAGACGAGCATCCGCGGCTGGGAGCGGGCGATCGACGCGCAGCGGCGCATCGTCGGCGCCGTGACCGCCATCCTCGCGGAGCGCCCGGACATCGAGACGACCGTGATGGTCGGGCATGGCGGCGTCGGAACGCTGCTGCTCTGCCATGCCGGTGGCCTCGCCATCGACCGCCGGCACGACCAGGCGGGCGGCGGCGGCAATGTCCTCGTCATCGCCACAGATCCGTGGTGGCTTCTCGCGCCCTGGACGCGGATGGAAGAGCTCGGCACCGCGCTGCCCGTCTGACAAGGCGGACCTCGGGCGCCATCGCGACCACTGCTTCGGCGGCTCGGCGCTTCCCTCCAGGCCGGAAAGACTCTAGAGCTTCGCCATCACGGGAATCATGATGGCGCCGCCGCGCATTCTCCTTCTTGCAGGGTCGACCGCGCCTGCCGCACCGGCAAGCCGGCTCGCTGCGGCGTTTGCCCGCGAGATCGTCTTTCTCGACGCCGAGGCGACGCTGGTGTCCCTCGCCGATTATCCGCTTGCGCTCTCAGACGCCGACGGCTCCGCCGCCGTGCCGGATCCGGCCTTGAAGCTCGGCGCCATGCTGCGGGCGCACAGCGCCGTCTTCGTCGCGACGCCCTCACATTTCGGCGGCATGCCGGCGCTGCTGCGCAATGTCCTCGAATGGCTCGCGCTCGCTCATGGCCGGCCGAAGAGCGGGGCGCCGCTCTTCGCGCTCGCCGCCGTTTCCGAGGACGACACCGGCGCGCTGTCTGCACTCGGCGATCTCGAACGCTTCGTCGCGCGCGGCTTCTCGGCGACCCTCGTCGGCGGTGGGCTGGCCATCGGCCGCGCCGGCCTTGCCTTCGACGCCAAGGGGCGGCTCGACGATCCGCAGCTCTCCGCCCGCCTGCAGGCGCTGGCCCGCGAAACCGTCTTCGCCGCGCGCCGCCTCGTCCCCGACAGCTGAACCGTCCCCCGAAGCGAGACCCCTCCGATGCCCATCCTCGACATGCGCGACAAACTCATCGTCGGCCTCGACCTCCCCACCGTCGCCGAGGCGGAGGCCATGGTCGCGACGCTGGGCGACGACGTCGTCTTCTACAAGGTCGGACTGCAGCTCACCTTCGCCGGTGGCCTCGATTTCGCCCGCCGCCTCGTCGACCAGGGCAAGAAGGTGTTCCTCGACGTCAAGCTGCTCGATATCGACAACACCGTCGAGCACGCGGTCGAGAACATCGCGCGGCTCGGCATGACCTTCTGCACCATCCACGCCTATCCGAAGGCGATGCGCGCCGCCGTCGCCGGAAAGGGTGATGCGGCGCTCCGCCTGCTCGCCGTCACCGTGCTGACCTCGATGGACGAAGCCGATCTCGCCGCCGCCGGCTTCGCGGGCAGCGTCGCGGAACTGGTGGCGCGCCGCGCCGCCGATGCACGGGCCGCCGGCATGGACGGCATCGTCTGCTCGCCGGAAGAGGCGCGGGCGATGCGGGCGATCGTCGGGGCCGGCATGTCGATCGTCACGCCCGGCATCCGTCCGCGCGGCGCCCCGACAGGCGACCAGAAGCGCGTTGCGACCCCGTCCGACGCGATCGCCGCCGGCGCCGACCATCTCGTGGTCGGCCGGCCGATCATCGCGGCGGCCGATCCGCGCGGCGTCGCCCGCTCGATCCTCTCCGAAATCGAACTCGCGGTCTCGAAATAGGCCTCACCGGGGCACCGGCGCGGCATCAGCGGCGTTTCATGCCCGCGCCGCCCCTGCTATAGGACGCGGACAAGCTGGGACTTCGAAAATGACCGATATGGGCCTCGTCGTCGTGGGCGCGGGCGGACGGATGGGCCGCACGCTGATCCGCATCATCCACGAGACGCCGGGCGTCACCCTCGTTGGCGCCGTCGAGCGCGAAGGCGCGGAGACGCTCGGCGCCGATGCCGGCACCCTCGCCGGCCTGCCCGCGGCCGGCATCGCGGTCACCGACGATCCGCTGCCCATCTTCGCCCGGGCCGAGGGCGTGCTCGATTTCACCAGCCCGGCCGCGACGCTCGCCTTCGCCGAGATCGCGGCGCAGGCTCGCATCGTCCATGTCATCGGCACCACGGGCCTTTCCGCCGACGACGAGGCGGCGATCGACGCGGCGGCGCGCCATGCCATCATCGTCAAGTCCGGCAATATGAGCCTCGGCGTCAACCTGCTCGCCCTTCTCGTGCGCCAGGCGGCGCGGGCGCTCGACCCCTCCTTCGACATCGAGATCCTCGAAATGCACCACCGCCACAAGGTGGATGCGCCCTCCGGCACGGCGCTGCTGCTCGGCAAGGCCGCCGCCGACGGCCGCGAGGTTTCGCTCGCCGAAGCCTCTGTGCGCGTGCGCGACGGCCATACCGGACCGCGGCTCGAGGGGACGATCGGCTTCGCAGCGCTGCGCGGCGGCTCGGTCGCCGGCGATCATTCGGTGCTTTTCGCCGGTGAAGGCGAGACGATCACGCTGTCGCATCACGCCGCCGATCGCGCCATCTTCGCGCGCGGCGCCGTCAAGGCCGCGCTCTGGGCCAAGGGCCGCAAGCCCGGCCGCTATTCCATGGCCGACGTGCTCGGCCTTTCCTGACCTCCCCTCCCAAGGAACAGCCCATGGACCGCATCCTCGTGCTCGTGCGCCACGGCCAGAGCGACTGGAACCTCAAGAGCCTCTTCACCGGCTGGCGCGATCCCGACCTGACGCCGAAGGGCGTCGAGGAAGCGCGCGCCGCCGGCAAGCGGCTGAAGGCGCTCGACCTGCAGTTCGGCATCGCCTTCACCTCGGTGCTGACCCGTGCGCAGCACACGCTGAAGCTGATCCTCGAGGAGATCGGCCAGCCCGAGCTTCCGACGACGCGCGATCTCGCCCTCAACGAGCGCGACTATGGCGACCTCTCGGGCCTCAACAAGGACGACGCCCGCGCCAAATGGGGCGAGGAGCAGGTGCATATCTGGCGCCGCTCCTATGACATCGCCCCGCCCGGCGGCGAGTCGCTCAAGGACACCGGCGCCCGCGTCTGGCCCTATTACCTCTTCAACATCCTGCCGCCGGTCATGCGCGGCGAGAAGGTGCTGGTCGCGGCACATGGCAATTCGCTGCGCGCCCTCATCATGGCGCTCGAAGGCCTGACGCCCGAGGAGATCCTGAAACAGGAACTCGAGACGGGCGTGCCGATCGTCTATCGCCTCAACGCCGACACGACAGTGGCGGAGAAGAAGGTTCTGAAGGGGTAGCGTGGGAGGGGAGCCTTGGCGGCGCTTCGCTATCAGGTCCTGATCGAACCGCTGGCCGAGGAAGACGGCGGTGGCTTCGTCGCGAGCGCTCCGGATCTCCCCGGCTGCATGAGTGATGGCGCGTCGCCCGAAGAGGCGCTCGCCAGGGTTCAGGATGCGATCGCGGCCTGGATCGAGGCGGCGCGTGAACTCGGGCACGCCGTTCCTCCCCCGGCTGGTACGCGCTCGTTTGGCGCGCTGCTCGCCGCTGCGCCTGCATTTGACGACGCGCGGGACGGGACACCGGCGCGCGACGTGCCGCTCTGACGGCGGCTATCCACTGACGCGACCGCCGCGCGCTAGCTGACGCCATTCCTCCTGCACATCCGCGTCGGCCTCTCCGCTCGCTCGGTGCGCCTCGCCCGCCGCTCGCGCCGGATCCAGCCGACCCAGCGCCCAGATGGCGGCGCCGCGGACGATGGCGGACGGGTCGTCGAGGCGCTGCAGGACGACGGGGACCAGGGACGCATCCTTCGCATTGCCGATCGCGATCAGCACGTTGCGGAGGAAGCGGTCGCGGCCGATGCGCTTGACGGGGGAGCCGGAAAAGAGCGCGCGGAAGGCCGTATCGTCGAGCGTCGCGAGGTCCGCCAGGCGGGGCGCAGCAAGGTCCGGGCGCGCCTTCAGCTTCATCTCGCGCGCGCCTTGGGCGAACTTGTTCCACGGACAGGCGGCGAGGCAGTCGTCGCAGCCATAGATGCGGTTGCCCATCGCGGCGCGGAATCCGGCCGGGATCGGGCCGGCATGCTCGATGGTGAGATAGGAGATGCAGCGCCGCGCATCGATCTGGTAGGGCGCGGGGAAGGCCGCCGTCGGACAGGCGTCGAGGCAGGCGCGGCAGGAGCCGCAATGGTCGCGCTCGGGCTCGTCCGGCTGGAGCGGCAGCGCGGTCAGGATCGCGCCGAGAAAGAGCCAGGACCCGAAATCCCGCGAGACGAGATTGGTATGCTTCCCCTGCCAGCCGATGCCGGCGGCGGCGGCGAGCGGCTTTTCCATCAGCGGCGCGGTGTCGACGAACACCTTGACCTCGGCACCACTGCGCGCCGCGAGGCGGCCGGCGAGCAGCTTCAGCTTGCCCTTGATGACGTCGTGATAGTCGCGGTTCTGCGCATAGACGGAGATCGCGCCGCGATCGGGCTCGGCGAGAATGGCGCGGGGATCGGCCTCGGGGCCGTAATTGAGGCCGAGCATCACGACGGCGCTGACATCCGGCCAGAGCGTGCGCGGATCGGCGCGCCGCGCCTCGGTCTCGGCCATCCAGGCCATGGTGCCATGGCGCCCCGCTTCGAGAAAGGCGCGGAGGCGCGCGGCCGCTTCGGGGATGGCATCGGGCGCGGCGATGCGAACGACGTCGAAGCCCTCGCTGCGGGCATCGGCGATGAGCCGCTCCTTCTCGGCCGCAAGAGCGGCTTCGTTCAGAAGTCGAGATCCGCGTAATGGGTCGAGGCCGGGACGCCCCGGAGCGTGTCGGCGAGCAGCGAGCGGAAGGACGGGCGGGACTTCACCCGCGCGTACCACGCCTTCGCCGTCTCGTCGGCTTCCCATGGCACCTCGCCGAGATAGTCGATGCAGGAGATCTCCGCCGCTGCGGCGAAGTCGGCCAGCGACAGCTCGCGGCCGGCCAGCCAGTTCCTGCGTCCGGCCAGATAGCCGATATATTGCAGATGATAGCGGATATTGGCGCGCGCCGCACGGAGCGCGGCCGGATCGGGCGAATTGCTGCCTTCGCCCGGTCCCATGCGCCGCTTGTAGACCTTCTCGGTGACGAGATAGTTCGTCACCTCGCCATGCAGCTTTTGCGAGAACCATTCGACGAGGCGGCGGACCTCGGCGCGGTCGGCGGCATGCTCGGGCATCAGGCGGACCTCGCCCATGCGCGCGCCCTTGGTCTCGACGAGATATTCCGCGACCACCGGCCCGCCGCTCACAACCGTGTCATTGTCGTCGATGAAGATCGGCAGCGTTCCGGCCGGATTCATCTGCAACAGCGCCGGGACGCGAAGCCAGGGCTTCTCCTCGATGAATTCGACGGTCTCGTCATACTCGGCCAGCACGAGGCGGACATAGCGGGACGCGGCGGAAAACGGGTGGTGGTGAAGCTGGGACATCGACACGCGGCGAGGTGTGGCGGGCAAAGACAGCGATTTTGCGGCAGTTCGTCCAATTGCCGCCGATCTTTCGCGGCCCGCATATAGGCTGCCATCGTCACCGCGATCAAGCCGATTCGCGCTCGCTCCCCCTCATCCCGAATCAAGGGTGATCCATGGATCCCAAAAGCATGCTGGATGCGCTCATTCTCGGCCTGATCGAGGGCCTGACCGAGTTCATCCCGGTATCCTCGACCGGCCATCTGCTGCTCGCGGGCCATTTTCTCGGCTTCGACAGCCCCGGCCGCGCCTTCGAGGTGTTGATCCAGCTCGGCGCGATCCTCGCGATCCTCACCGTCTATGCCGCGCGCATCCTGAAGATCCTGAAGGATCTGCCGCATGATCCGCGCACCCGCCGCTTCGTGATCGGCGTGCTCGTCGCCTTCCTGCCGGCGGTCGTGGTCGGCGTCATCGCGCATGACTTCATCAAGCGGGTGCTGTTCGAGAGCCCGATGCTGATCTCGATCACGCTCATTCTCGGCGGCTTCGTGCTGCTCATCGTCGACCGCCTCGACATGCGGCCGCGCTATCACGACGCGATGGACTTCCCGCTGCCGATGTATCTCGCGATCGGCATCGTGCAGTGCCTCGCGATGATCCCCGGCGTCTCGCGCTCGGGCGCCACCGTCGTCGCCGCCATGGCTTTCGGCAGCGACAAACGCTCGGCGGCCGAGTTCTCGTTCTTCCTCGCGATGCCGACCATGGTCGGCGCCTTCGCCTATGATCTCTACAAGAACCATGGCGCGCTCACCGACGCGGCGCTGATCAATATCGGCATCGGCTTCGTCGCCGCCTTCATCGCCGGTGTCTTCGTCGTGCGCCACCTGCTCGATTTCGTCAGCCAGCGCGGCTTCGCGCCCTTCGCCTATTGGCGGATCGTCGTCGGCGCCATCGCCCTCGCGGCGGTGTTGACCTTCGGCTGAGACCAGAGACGAAAACGGGGCCCGCGAGGGCCCCGTCCAGTCTCGTCGATCAGCGCTCCGGTCAGGCGGTGCGCTTGTGGTCGAACTGGCCGTGCGGCTTGAAGCGCACGAGATAGGACGGCAGCACCGCCTCGAGGCTGGTCGGCTGAATGCCGAGCCCTTCCAGCGTCCGGCCTTCCGCAACGGCCTTCTCGGACACGACATTGTCGGTCTCGAGCAGCTTCAGCTGGTCGCGAGTCATCATCGGATTGGGCAGCCATTCCATGACGGAGGCCTGCGCGCGGGCGACGCCCCAGGGCAGCGACACCAGCGGCCGGCTGCGGCCAATCTCGGAGAGGATCAGCTCCAGGCATTCGCGGAAGGTCTTCACCTCAGGTCCGCCGAGCTCGTAGATCCTGCCGCCTTCCACCGTGCCGTCGACGGCACGGGCGATCACCTCGGCGTCATCGCCGACAAAGACAGGCTGGAACTTCGTCGTGCCG